>JBFLYY010000047.1:0-12091 GCA_040756495.1 Thermodesulfobacteriota bacterium
TGCAGAACAAACCAGGGGTGCTGTCGCGGGTTACCGGCCTGTTCAGCGGCCGTGGCTTCAATATCGACAGCCTTTCCGTGGGCGAGACCCTGGACAAGGAGACCTCCTGCCTCACCCTGGAAACCCATGGCGACGACTCCATCATCGAGCAGATCACCAAGCAGCTCCACAAGCTGATCGACGTCATCAAGGTCACCGACATGAGCGAACACGACCATGTCGAACGGGAGATGGTGCTGATCCGCGTCAAGGCCGAGGCCCATACCCGGGCCGAGGTGCTGCGGATCGTCGATATCTTCCGCGGCAAGGTGGTGGACGTCGGTCCCAAGAGTTACGTGGTGGAGCTGACCGGCGACAAGAACAAGATCCAGGCGGTGATCGACATCCTGCGCCCCATCGGCATCCAGGAGATCGTGCGCACCGGCACCATCGCCATCACCCGGGCCAAGAAGAGTTGAGGCAGCCGGCGAGCCGGATGCGCCAGCGAGGCCGGCGGGCCGCCCAAATACGGGTGGCCGCCGGTTTGCGCCGTGGGCCCCAGCCTCATCCCTCCCCCTTTCGGAACCCTGCCCTATGAAAAGCCCCCGCGTACCGGTCGCCCAGGAGGGATATCCCTTCATCGGCCTGGCCGGATTCGTCACCCTGATCTGCGCGCTGCTCGACTACGATTTCCTCGCCCTGCTCGGCCTGGCGCTCACCACCTTTGTGCTCTATTTCTTCCGCGACCCCGAGCGGGTCACCCCCTCGGACGCGGACGTGATCGTCTCGCCGGCCGACGGCAAGGTCATCGTGGTGGAGCGCGTCTTCGACGAGCGCCATCTCCGCGACCACGCCTACAAGGTGAGCATCTTCATGAACGTCTTCAACGTCCATGTGAATCGCGCCCCCTACGCGGGGCAGGTCGAACGTGTCCACTACCTGCCGGGCATGTTCTATTCCGCCGATACCGAACAGGGGGCACTCAGCAACGAGGCGTGCGCCATGACCATGACCACCGGCAGGGGGGCGCGGCTCGCCGTGGTGCAGGTAGCCGGCCTCATCGCCCGCCGCATCGTCTGCTGGGCCGAGCCGGGTGATGCCCTCGTCAAGGGCGAGCGCTTCGGACTCATCCGCTTCGGCTCCCGGGTCGATCTCTATCTGCCCCTCTCCGCCCAGATCGAGGTGGCGGTGGGCCAGAAGGTCCGGGCCGGAGAAACGGTGCTCGGCTACCTCCCCTGAGGAGCGGAGACGCGGTGCCGCACCATTCTTTGGCCTCCCCATTGTTGTTTTCTTTTTGTATAATAAAAAAATATGGTTCCATGAAAAAGTCGCCGGACAACGGCACGGAGGAACGAACGGACGATGAAGCACCGGCATCATGGCAACAAGAGCGGTGAGGCACCCAAGGGCAAGACGATCTCCCTGCTGCCGAGCATTCTCACCACCGCGAGCCTCTTCAGCGGCTTTTATTCGATCATCTCCTCGATCAACGGCCACTTTCTCCATGCCGCCGTGGCGATCATCATCGCCGCCATCTTCGACGGCCTCGACGGCCGGGTGGCCCGGCTCACCGGCACCACCAGCAACTTCGGCAAGGAGTACGACTCGCTCTGCGACCTGATCTCCTTTGGCATGGCGCCGGCGATCCTCGCCTACGAATGGGTGTTGCAGCCCTACGGCCGCTACGGCTGGCTGGCCGCCTTTCTCTATGTCGCCACCACGGCACTGCGCCTGGCCCGCTTCAATACCCAGGACACCAAGGAGGCCAAGAAGACCTTCACCGGCCTGCCCTGCCCGGCCGCCGGGGCCACCATCGCCACCAGCCTGCTCTTCTGCCGCTTTTTCCATCTGACGGGCAGGAACATGGAGATTTCCCTGGTGGTGGCGGTCTATGCGCTCTCCTACCTGATGGTCAGTTCGATCCCGTACCAGAGCTTCAAGCAGGCGGAAACCCAGGCCAAGAAGGCCTTTCAGGTTCTGGTCGCCGTGGTGCTCCTGATCATGGTGCTTGCCACCGAGCCGCAGGTCACCCTCTTTTTCCTCGTTCTTGCCTATGTCCTTTCCGGGCCGCTGGCGGCGGTGTACGGGTTGTTGACAAGGGACAGAAAGGTTGTTGAAGAACAGGAAAAGTTGGTTTAACGAGGCTCTGCCAGCCCCCAAGCGAGAAAAAGCGATGTGGCGTGCTTGCGGCTGATGGCGGCCGGAGGAGTGGAGAGACGTATGTCCGAGAAAATCTATATATTCGACACCACGCTGCGCGACGGCGAGCAGTCGCCCGGCTGCAGCATGAACATGCACGAGAAGTTCCGCCTGGCCCAGCAGCTGGTGAAGCTCCAGGTGGACGTCATCGAGGCGGGTTTCCCCATGGCCTCGGTGGGCGACTTCGAGTGCGTGAAGAACATCGCCGACCATGTCCGCGGCGCCCAGATCGCGGGGCTTGCCCGCTGCAACGTGAAAGACATCGACCGGGCCTGGGAGGCCTTGAAGGGCGGGGAGAATCCCCGCATCCACACCTTCCTCGCCACCTCGGACATCCACCTCAAGCACAAGCTCAAGATGAGCCGGGAGCAGATGCTGGAACTGGCCGTGGCTTCGGTGCGGCACGCGGCTCGGTACACCTCCAACGTGGAGTTCTCGGCCGAGGACGCCTCGCGGAGCGAACTCGATTTCGTCTGCAAGGTCTTTGGCGCGGTGATCGAGGCGGGCGCCACCACCCTCAATTTCCCGGATACCACCGGCTATGCCCTGCCCGAGGAGTTCGGCGCCAAGATCCGCTACCTCGTCGAGCACGTGCCCAATATCCATAAAGCGGTGCTGAGTGTCCATTGCCACAACGATCTGGGGCTGGCGGTGGCCAACTCCCTGGCCGCTGTCCAGAACGGCGCGCGGCAGGTGGAGTGCACCATCAACGGCCTGGGCGAACGGGCCGGCAACACCGCCATGGAAGAGGTGGTGATGGCCATCCGCACCCGGGCCGACCGGATGACGGTCCATACCGACATCGTCACCGAGCACATCTACCCCACGAGCCGCCTGGTGACCACCATCACCGGCGTGCCGGTGCAGCCCAACAAGGCCATTGTCGGCGCCAACGCCTTTGCCCACGAGTCGGGGATCCACCAGGACGGCGTGCTCAAGGAGCGCACCACCTACGAGATCATGAACCCGCGCGACATCGGCATCTCCACCGGCAACATCGTGCTGGGCAAACATTCCGGCCGCCACGCCCTCAAGGACCGCATCGCCGAGATGGGCTACACCCTTTCCGAGGAGGAACTGAACCGGGTCTTCACCCGCTTCAAGGCGGTGGCCGACCTCAAGAAGGAGATGTTCGACGAGGATCTCGAGGCGATCCTCATGGACGAGGTGCTGCGGATTCCCGAGGCCTATCAGCTCCTCCACCTGGGGGCCATGAGTGGCAGCAAGTCGCTGCCCACCGCGGCGGTGAAGCTGTTGATCCATGGGGAAGAGGCCGAGCGGGCCGCCATCGGCGTCGGCCCCATCGATGCCTGTTTCCGGGCCATCGCCGAGCTGACCCGTACCGGCAGCAAGCTCCTTTATTTCTCGGTCAGCTCGATCACCGGCGGCACCGATGCCCAGGGCGAGGTGCTGGTGCGGATCGAGGACAACGGCAAGGTGGTGGTGGGGCAGGGCGCCGACCCCGACATCATCACCGCGGCGGCCAAGGCGTATCTTTCCGCCCTCAATCGCCTGGAATATCTGAAAAAGGAGCTGCGCGGCAAGGGGAACGCATAAAACCCCGCTGCAGGCAGTTTTTATGAACCAGGAGCGGCCGGGTGGCCGCTCTTTCTTTGCACCATTAAGGAAACGGCAATGAGCACGAACAGAAAATTCAATGTGGCAGTGGCCGGCGCGACCGGGGCAGTGGGTGGCGCCATGCTGGAGGTCTTGGAACGGCGGAATTTCCCCCTGGGCGAGCTGCGCCTGCTGGCCTCGGCGCGTTCGGTGGGCAAGAAGCTCAAGTTCAAGGGGCAGGAGATCGCGGTCCAGGAGATGACCAAGGAGTCCTTCAAGGGCATCGACATCGCGCTCTTTTCCGCCGGCGCCTCACGCTCCCTGGAGTTCGGTCCTGCGGCAGCGGCGGCCGGCGCGGTGGTGGTGGACAATTCCAGCGCCTTCCGCATGGACCCGGAGATCCCGCTGGTGGTGCCGGAGGTCAATCCGCACGCCATCGCCCGGTACCCCAAGCGCGGCATCATCGCCAACCCCAACTGTTCCACGATCCAGATGCTGGTGGCCTTGAAGCCGATCCACGACAAGGTACGGATCAAGCGCATCGTCGTCTCCACCTACCAGGCGGTCTCCGGCACCGGCGCCAAGGCCATCGAGGAACTGGATGCCCAGGTGCGGGCCTATGCCGCGGGCGAGCCCCTGGAGCATAAGGTCTATCCGCACCAGATCGCCTTCAACTGCCTGCCGCAGATCGACTCCTTCCTCGACAACGGCTACACCAAGGAAGAGATGAAGATGGTCAACGAGACCCGCAAGATGTTCGAGGACGACACCATCGGCGTCACCGCCACCACGGTGCGGGTGCCGGTCTTCTACGGTCATTCCGAGGCGGTGAACATCGAGACCGAGAAGAAGATCACCGCGGCCGAGGTCAAGGCGCTCTTGAAGGATGCCCCGGGCGTGCAGCTCGTGGACGAGCCGACCTTGAGCCAGTACCCCATGGCCATCAACTGCGCCGGCCGTTTCGAGACCTTTGTCGGTCGCATCCGGGAGGACGAGTCCATCGCCAATGGCATCAACCTCTGGGTGGTCTCGGACAACATCATGAAGGGTGCGGCCTTGAACGCCGTGCAGATCGCCGAAGTCCTCATCCGGGAATACCTGTAGTTGCGGATTATCGGCGGCAGCGCCCGGGGGCGGCGTCTCATCGCCCCCGGCCGGCACTTCGGTCAGGCCGTGCGGCCGACCTCCGACCGCGCCCGCGAGGCACTCTTCAACATCATCCGCAACGAAGTGGAAGGCCGCCCGGTGCTGGAACTCTTCGCCGGCACCGGTGCCCTGGGCCTTGAGGCCGTAAGCCGCGGCGCCGCCTCGGTTCTTTTTGTCGAGGGCGACCGCGCGGTTGCCGACCTTGTCCAGCGCAACATCGACCTCTGCGGTTTCGGCGCACAGGCGCGCGTGCTGGTGCGCGATCTTGCCCACGGTGTCGCCTTTCTGCGGGAGCTGGCGCCGGCTTCCGGGTTTGGCCTGCTCCTCCTCGATCCGCCGTATGCCTCCGGCCTGGCCGAGAAAGTGCTGACAGAAGTGGCGCAGCTCGCTATAGTGGGAAAGGATGGCCTGGTGGTGGCCGAAACGGGCCGCAAGGAAACGTTGCCCGAACAGTTCGGCCTCCTGCGCCGGGTCGATCACCGCCGCTATGGCGAGGCGGTTTTCTGGCTCTATCGCGTCGGGGAGGGGCGGCAATGAGCACCTACGAACCCTTTGTGCCTGAAAAGACCAGCCAGCGAGTGGCGGTCTATCCCGGCACCTTCGACCCCATCACCATGGGGCACCTCGATATCATCCACCGGGCGCTGAACCTCTTCGACCGGCTCATCATCGCCATTGCCAGAAACCCCGCCAAGGAGCCGCTCTTTTCCCTCGAGGAACGGATTGCCATGATCCGCGCCTCCTTTCCGCCCGGCGAAGCGCGGATCGAGGTGGATACGGTCTCGGGACTCCTGGTCGATTACGCCTACCGGCGGGGCGCCAAGGCAATCATCCGCGGCCTGCGCGCGGTGTCCGACTTCGATTACGAGTTCCAGCTGGCCCTGATGAACCGCCGCATCGAGCGCGAGGTGGAGACGGTCTTTCTCATGACCGGCTTCCGCTGGATCTACATCAGTTCGAGCATCATCAAGGACGCGGCCCGCCACGGCGGCGACGTGAGCGGCCTGGTGCCCGACCACGTCTGCGAACGGTTGCGCCAGCGCTTCATGCGGTCCTAGTGTGGCAACCTCTGCCTTTGTTTTCCCTCCGACCCCATGACCAGTCCCCCGGAACATCCGCCCTGCTCTTTCGGTCGCCGCACCTTTCTTGAGCGGGGCTGGGGGGTGATCCGGCTGGCCATTGCCGCGGCCCTGGTCTATCCGCTGCTGCGCTTTCTGGGTTTCCATGCGCCGCGGCAGCCCAGGCTGGTAAAGATCCACAAGGAGCCGCCTGCGGGGGGCTTCGTGGTGGAGCACGACTTCATCCTTTTTGTCGGCGAGAAGGGGCCGTGGGCGGTATCGCGCAGGTGCACCCACCTCGGGTGCCGCCTGAACTACAAGGAAAAGGAACAACTGCTGCTCTGCCCCTGCCACCAGAGCCGTTTCAGCACGGCGGGCAAGCGGCTCGGCGGGCCGGCGCGGAAGGATCTGCCGACCTTCAAGGTGGCGCGCATGGCGGCTTCGGAGGGCAAGGGCTATGTCGTCACCCTCTGAACGCCCGGGACTTGCGGCGTGGTTTTTCTCCCTTCGCTGGGGGGAGAAGAGCTTCATCGCCCTCTACCTCTCCCTCTTTTCCGGGGTGGTGGTGGCGCTCCAGTACGACGTGGCCGCCCCTTTCTATTCCGCCGGCACCATCGATCTGCTGATCCCCTTTGGGGATTTCTGGCGTTCCCTCCACTTCTATGCCAGCCAGGTTTTTTTCCTCTGCTTTCTCTGCCATTTTGCCGTGATCGTCACCAACGGCGCCATGGCCATGCCGTATGCGAAGTGGCTGCTCCTGGTGGGGTCGCTGCCGGTGACGGTCCTGCTCCTCTTTACCGGTTACGTCCTCCGGGCCGACGCCACCGGCGAGGCGGCCGGCGCCATCGCGGAAAACATCATGCTCTCGATCCCCCTGGCAGGCGAGTGGCTCAATGCCCTCCTCTTTTCCATTGCCCGGGATGGCCTGGTGCGGGTTTACGCCAACCATCTGGTGGGCCTGGGGCTTCTCTGGCTGGTGCTCTGCTGGGATCACGTGCGGCGCTACCGGGTGAGCTTTCGGCAGCATGGCGGTTTTGCCGTGGCGCTGCTGCTCTTCTGCCTCCTGGTCAAGGCGCCGCTGGAGCCTTACCGCCTCGGGGTGTTCCACATCGCCGGGCCGTGGTTCTTCCTCGGCCTCCAGGAGTTGCTGCGCGTGATCCAGCCCTTCTGGGCCGGGGTCTTTTTTCCGTTGCTCTTCCTCGTTGCTCTGGGGCTGATGCCGATCGACGCACGTTGGCGCCGCCGCTCCCTCTGGTTCATCGGCCTCTGGCTGGCCTTCTATGGCATACTGACAGTGGTGGGGGCGTTACGGTGAATGAAAAATGAAGAATGCAGAATGAAGAGTGAAAACTGAAGAAAAAAGAGATACCTCCTCCCATTCTTCACTCTTCATTCTGCATTCTCCATTACCCCTCAGGGTAGCGGCAGGGTGATGGTGAAGAGCGCGCCCCCGCCGGGCGGGTTCTGGGCGCCGACCGTGCCGCCGTGGCTGGTGACGATCTGGTGGACGATGGCCAGCCCCAGGCCGGTGCCCTGCTCCTTGGTGGTGAAGTAGGGGTCGAAGATGCGCGGCAGGTGTCGCGCCGCGATGCCCGGCCCGCTGTCCCGGATGGTTATGCGGAGCTGTTTCCTGCCCCCCCTGTTTTCCTCCCCCGCACCGACGCGAATCTCTCCGCTTCCGCCCATGGCCTGGCAGCCGTTGGCAAAAAGGTTCAGCAGCACCTGCCTCAGCTGGCTGGCATCGGCCCAGCAGCCCAGTTCGGCGGGAAAATCGCGGATCAGCCGGCAGCGGTGGTCCCAGGCCGGTCCCTGCTGGAGCACCTGCACGGTTTCCTCGACCAGCTGACCGAGCCGGCACCACCCTTTTTGCGGTACCGCTGGCCTTGAGAAGAGGAGGAACTCGGCGACAACCCCCTCCAGCCGGTCGCATTCGCGGATAACGATCTCCATCAGTTTGCGGGTCTGCGGCTCCATGCCGATCCGTTGCGCCAGCAGCTGGGCGGAGCCGGAGATGGCGGCCAGGGGGTTGCGGAATTCGTGGGCAATGCCGGCTGCCATCTCGCCGATGGCGGCCATCTTCTCGGCCTGCCGCACCTGCAGCTCCATCTTGCGGATCTGGCTCAGATCCTGAATGGTGAAAACGCGGCAGTTCTCGCAGCCGTCCGGGGTGTTGAGCCGGGCCCAGGAGTATCCCACCGGGATGATCTCGCCGTCCCTGCGGCTGAGTTCGGTTTGCGGCCGGCCATCCGTGCCGGGCGATGGCGTAAGCCCCGGAAAGAGCGTGCCGATATCCCGGTCCAGCAGTTCGCTGGCCTGGTAGCCGGTGATCCGTTCCGCGGCCCGATTGAACGAGGTGATCCGGTTCTCGCCGTCCACGGTGATGACGCCGGTGGCGATGTCGTCGAATATCTGCTTGTAGAGGAGGGCCAGCCGGTCGAGGTTGGCGGCGGTCTGATTCAGGGCGGCCTCCACCCTGTGGAGGCGTTCCGCCAGGGTGGAACTCAGGAAGGCCACCAGGAAGAAGGAGAGGCCGTTGATGCCGAAGGCATGGAAAAGCATGTCGAGGCGGGCGGCCGGCACCGCCGTGGTGGCGAGGAGAAAACGGGTCTGGCCGGCATGTTCCAGCACGAGCAGGGTGCCGTAGGCAAGGGTGGCGAGGGCGGCCATGAAGAGTCCGCCGCGCCGGAAGAGCAAGAGGCCGCCGGTGATGATCGGCAGGAAGTAGAGCACCGTGAAGACCGACTGGCTGCTGCCGCTGAAAAAGACGAGCCCCGAGGTGAGGAGCAGGTCGAGCATGATCTGGAGATAGGCGAACTGGCGGAGGCAGGGGATGACGCGGAGCAGCGCGGCGGAGAGCAGGGTGAAGCAGTAGGCGCCGACGACGATGGAGGCGAGAAGGCCGATCGGCAACGGGGAAAGATCATGGCCCCTGGCCAGCACCAGGGCGGTGAGCCCCAGCAGCAGGGTGACGAAGAGGGTACGCAGCAGGAAGAGCCATTGCAGCTGGCGCCTGAGCAGTTGGTCCGCCACGCCGGTGGGGAGAGGGGGTCTGCGGCAACGCATGGCTACGAATCGAGCTGGTACTTCTTGACCTTGTAGCGCAGGGAACGGAAGCTCATCTTGAGGAGTTCCGCGGCCCGGGTCTTGGAGTTGCCGGTGCGTTTGAGCGCCAGGGCGATCATCCTCCGTTCGATGTCCTCCAGGGACTGTTCCAGACCGGTGGCGAGAATCTCCTCCTCGGTGAGCAGGCCGGTGGCCTGGTCGCTGGCTGCGGGCGGCTGGGCGTCGGTCCTGGCCTTGCGGTGGGCGGCCAGTGCCAGGCTCTCCGGCAGGATGATGGCGGAGTTGGCCAGGGCCACCCCGCGCTCGATGATGTTTTCCAGCTCGCGCACGTTGCCGGGAAAGTCGTATTCCATGAGCACCTCCATGGCATAGGAGGAGATGGAGCGCACCTCCTTGCCGAAGAGTTCCGAATACTTCCGGAGGAAGTAGTCGGCCAGGAGCGGCACGTCGCCCTTGCGTTCCCTGAGCGGCGGGATGCGGATGGGCACCACGGCGAGGCGGTAGAAGAGATCCTCCCGGAAGCGGCCGGCCATGACCTCCTCCTCGAGATTGCGGTTGGTGGCGGAGATGACCCGGACGTTGACCTTGATCGTGTCGGTGGCGCCGACCCGCTTGCATTCGCGCTCCTGGAGCACGCGCAGCAGCTTGGTCTGGATGAAGGGGGTGAGTTCGCCGATCTCGTCGAGGAAGGCGGTCCCGTTGTTGGCCAGCTCGAAGAGACCGATCTTGCCGGCGGTGGCGCCGGTGAAGGCCCCCTTGACGTGACCGAAGACCTCGGACTCGAAGAGGCTTTCGGGAATGGCGCTGCAGGTGATCGGCACGAATTCGTTGCTTGCCATCGGACTCAGGCGGTGGATGGCCCGCGCCACCAGTTCCTTGCCGGTGCCCGATTCGCCGGTGATGAGGACATTGGCCTGGGTGGGGGCGACCCGGGCGATGAGGTCGTAGATCTTGACCATCTCGGGACTCTCGCCGATGAGCCCGGCGACCGGCGCCACCGCCTCCCGTTTTGGCGCCGGCGGCGGGCGGTGGGAGAGGGCGGCCTGGACGATGTTCTTGATCTCCTGCACCTTGAAGGGCTTGGTGATGTAATCGTAGGCGCCGTCCTTCATGGCATGGACCGCGTCTTCCGGCGAGGCATAGGCGGTGATCAGGACGATGGGCAGGTGCTGGTGGACGCGTCGCGCCTCCTCCAGCAGGTGGAGGCCGTCCATGTCCGGCATGCGGATGTCGGAGAGCAGGAGGTCGAAGGGTTCGCGGCCGAGCATGGCCAAGGCCTCGGTGCCGCTGGCGGCGAGTTTCGTTTCGTACCCCTCGCTTTCGAGAAGGATCTTCAGAAACTCCCGCATGCTCAGTTCGTCGTCAGCAACGAGGATGCGCGGCATGCTTGGGGCCCGAAGGCTGATGGGGCAAAGGGGTTGGCGTCCACATGGGGCCATTGTAGCAGAAACCACGGGGCTGCAAAGACAAAAACGCGCACAGCCCCGGGCTGTGCGCGTTTTTGCGGAAAAAGAAAAGGGGTGGGAGCGGTTTTCTATTCCGCGCCGACGCCCAGGTAGGTGCGGAGTTTTTCGTCCTCGAACTTCTGTTCGGCCGACTCCTCCCTGGTCATCAGCGAAACCACGTAGCCGACCAGGAAGGCGGCGGTCATGGAGACGATGGCCGGGTTCTTCAGCGGGAAGAGGACCGATTCCTTGGGGTTCTTGAGCACATCGACCCAGACGGTGGGGCTGACGATGATGAGCCCCACGGCCAGGAAGGCGCCGGTGAGGATCGACCAGACCGCGCCGGCGGTGGTGAACCGTTTCCAGAAGATGGAGAGGATCAGGGCCGGGAAGTTGGCGCTGCAGGCGATGGCAAAGGCAAGACCCACCATGAAGGCCACGTTCTGCCCCTTGAAGAGGATGCCCAGGAGCACCGCCACGATGCCGAAGAGGAGGGTGGCGATCTTGCTGGCCCGGACCTCTTCCTGTTCCGTGGCGTTGCCGCCCTTGATGACGTGGACGTAGATGTCGTGCGAGAAGGAGGAGGCCGCCGCCAGCGTCAGGCCGGCGACCACCGCCAGGATCGTGGCGAAGGCCACGGCGGCGATGAAGCCGAGGAAGGGCGTGCCGCCGACGAACTCGGCCAGGAGCGGAGCGGCCATGTTGCCACCCTTGTCGATGGTGGTGATGATGTCGCGGCCGATGAGCGCCGCGGCACCGAAGCCGACGATGGGGATGATGATGTAGAAGTAGCCGATGAAGCCGGTGGCGTAGAGGACCGAGATGCGGGCGGCCTTGGCGTCCGGCACCGTGAAGAAGCGTTGCAGGATGTGGGGCAGACCCAGGAGGCCGAACATCAGGGCAAGACCCAGGGAGAAGGCGTCGATGGGGCTGGTGATGAGGCCGCCCGGTTCCAGGGCGCCCTGGCCGTACTGGGCCGCGACCGCGGTGTACAGCTCGCCGGGGTTGAAGTGGAACTTGGCCAGCACGATGAGCATCAGCACGGAAACGCCGCAGAGCAGCAGAACCGCCTTGATGATCTGGACCCAGGTGGTGGCGAGCATGCCGCCGAAGAGGACGTAGGCGAGCATGATGACGCCCACCAGCACTTCGGCCACCTCGTAGGGCAGGCCGAACATCAGCTTGATGAGGCTGCCGGAGCCAACCATCTGGGCGATGGTGTAGAAGAGGACGGTGAGGATGCCGCCGATGGCGGCGGCGATGCGGACCGGGGTCTGCTTCAGCCGGAAGGCGACCACGTCGGCGAAGGTGAACTTGCCGAGGTTGCGCAGCGGTTCGGCGATGAGGAACATGAGGGCCGGCCAGCCCACGAGCCAGCCTACGGCGTAGATCATGCCGTCATAGCCCTTCAGCGCCACCATGCCGGCGATGCCCAGGAAGGAGGCGGCGGACATGTAATCGCCGGAGAGCGCCAGTCCGTTCTGGAAGGCGCTGACGCTGCGGCCGGCGGCGTAGAACTCCTTGGTGGTCTTGGTCCGCTTGGCGGCCCAGTAGGTGATTGCCAGGGTGATGGCGACAATGATGAGGAAGAAGGCAATGGACGGCACGGTGGGCTGCCCCAGGGTGGTCTGGATGGCGCCCGCG
>JBFLYY010000048.1:0-2677 GCA_040756495.1 Thermodesulfobacteriota bacterium
CATGGCCGCGGTCACATTGGCAAAGGCGGTGAGCGCCCCGAGTTTGGCCAGGGGTTTCAGCTTCTTCACGCCGAAGAGGTAGATGGAGGAACTCAAGACCAGGCCGCCGGCCGCATTGCCGACGAAGAAGGCGAGGCCCGAGATGTAAAGCCCCCAGCTGTAGGAGTTCTGAAGGTTGGTCAGCACCAGCCCTTCCTTGAGTTGATAGAGCCAGGCCACGATGGCGATCAGAAAAAGCGCGCCACTGATCCGGAGGGCGTTTTTCATTGTTGCGGACATGATTAGATCTCCTTTGCTTTGGGCGGCAGATAGTAGACCGTGGGCTTGGTTCCCTTTTCCGGCAGGAGTTGGAAGGCGTTGCGCTCCCGGATCAACTTGCGGATCTCGCTGTCGGGATCGTCAAGATCCCCGATCATCCTGGCCTTGCCGGGGCAGCCGCGCACGCAGGCCGGCAGCTCGCCCTTGTCGCGGTACTGGGCGCAGAAGGTGCATTTCTCCACCACGCCCTTGGGCCGGAGCGGCGCATAGACCAGACGGCCCTCCTTGCGGTGGTCTTCCGGGTAGCCGAAACGATAGTGTTCCTGGTACCCCGCTCGCTGGTGCGCCTTTTCCGGGGCTTCCCAGTTGAACTGCCGCACCCCGTAGGGGCAGGCCGACATGCAATAGCGGCAGCCGATGCAGCGCTCGAAGTCGATGAGCACCGCGCCGTCCGGCGCGTGGTAGGTGGCGCCCACCGGGCAGACCTTGGCGCAGGGGGCGTTCTCGCAGTGCTGGCAATGGACCGGCAGGAAGAATTCGATCCCCTTGGCCGGCGGGGTCAGGTGGTGGTGGCTGCCGGGGGTAAAGACCCGGTTCCACCAGGTGCCGGGCGGCTGGGCGTTGTGCTGCTTGCAGGCCACCATGCAGGAGCGGCAGCCGATGCATTTTTCCAGATCTATGACCATTCCCATTTTCATGCCGGTATCCTCCTCACATCGACCAGACATTCGTTCCAGACCGTGGTGGGCGACCACATGCCCGGCACGAAATAGATTTCATGCAGCGGCTTGATCCACGGATAGGTCAGCGAATTATACGATTCGTCGGCCAGGTAGCGCGCCCACCAGCCCTCCTCGAAGATGGCGGTGCCAAGGCTGCAACCGGGATCGAGAATGGCATGGGCCCGGGTCTTGCCGCGGTCGTTGTAAATCTGCACCAGGTCGCCGTTGGTGATGCCGCGGGCTTGGGCCTCCGCCGGATTCAGGAAGACCTTGGGCTGGTTGTCCTGCAATTCCAGGAGGATGGTGTTGTTGGAATGGGTGGAATGGACCCGGTAGAGGGAGTTCTTGGTGACGAAGCGCAGCCGGTATGCCTCGCGGGCCTTCGGGTTGACCTGGTACTCGGTCGCCACGTAGGTTTCCTTGTGCAGCGGCAGCTGTTCGCCTTCGCTGAGGAAGAGATCCTCGTCCTTGTAAAATTCGATCCGGCCGCTGCGCAGGAACTGGGCCGTGGCCGCAATCGGCGCCGGGTAGCTGGGCGGCGGAAAGGGCTGCCGGTTATGGACCTGCTCGTAAAACGGCACCTGCCGGTCGCCTGGCGCCGGCGAATGGAGCCGCACCGGCCCCTTTTGCAGCATATCCAGGGTGATGCCCCTGGTTTCCGGGCCGCCGGTGGCGAGCAGCAACTCGATGACCTTCAAGGCCGCGGCGTTCTCGTCCAGCTCCGGGAAGAAATGGCCCGCATGCTCCGGCACCAGCCGTTTGGCCAGCTCGCGGAAGATCCACAGCTCGGACCGGCACTCGAAGAGCGGCTTGATGGCCGGCTGCTGGAGTTGCAGGTAGGGGTGGAGGATGGTGGCGGTGAGGTCGTGTTTTTCGTACCAGGTGGGGGCCGGCAGCACCACGTCCGACCACTGGCAACTGGTGGACATCTGGAAATCGGTGGTGAGGATGAACTCCAGCTCGCCGGAGGTGGCCAGATCCTTCAAACGGTTGCTCATGTTGTGCTGGTCGAAAGGGTTGCCCCAGCCGCCGACCATGGCCTTGATCCCGTGTTCCGGATAGCGGGGGCCCTTGCCCTGGAGGAAGTGGAGATAGGGCACCCAGTTGAGCCTGGACCCCTCCGGGAACCACCAGCTTTTCAGGTTGAAGCGGATCCGGTACTGGCCGGCGTAGGTGGAAATACCGGCCCCGCTCTTGCCGATGCTGCCGGTCAGCACCGGCAGCAGGGAGATGGCCCTCCCCTTGAGATCGCCGTTGTACCACTGGTAGTTGCTCGCGCCGTAGATGATGTGGAGCGGGGTGTTGGTGGCGGCCTCGACGGCGACCCGCTCGATCTGCTTCGGATCGGCGCCGGTGATGGCCGCCACTTTATCGAGGGTGTAGTCGGCCAGGGTTCTTTTCAGCGCGGTCATGACCGTTTCCACCGCCACCGTCTGCCCGCTGGTCAGGGTGACCTGATATTCGCCCTCCAGGTCGGCACGGGTGGGGTTCAGTCGTTCCGGGTCAAGGATCTGCAGGCCGTTGCCGCTGTGGATCACGAAGAGACGGCGGTACTCGGGGATGGCCCGCCCCTGGGCCGCGCCGGCCAGGGCCGCCACCTCGCCGGCCAGCAAGCGCTTGCCGCTGTCCTTGCGGACCAGGATGGGGAAATCGGTGAAATCCCGCAGGAATTCGGCGTCGTAGAGACCTCGGTCGAT
>JBFLYY010000049.1:0-2255 GCA_040756495.1 Thermodesulfobacteriota bacterium
CCCTTCAGCGCCACCATGCCGGCGATGCCCAGGAAGGAGGCGGCGGACATGTAATCGCCGGAGAGCGCCAGGCCGTTCTGGAAGGCGCTGACGCTGCGGCCGGCGGCGTAGAATTCCTTGGTGGTCTTGGTCCGCTTGGCGGCCCAGTAGGTGATTGCCAGGGTGATGGCGACAATGATGAGGAAGAAGGCAATGGACGGCACGGTGGGCTGCCCCAGGGTGGTCTGGATGGCGCCCGCGGCCTGTTCGGTCACAGGTGGCATGGCTGTTTTCTCCTTGGTGGGTTGTGTTGGTCAGTCGGTCGGTGGTGGTTGCCGGGCGATCACTTGCCCAGCAGTTGCGCGCGCAGCCGCTTCACTTCGGGATCGTAGCTGGAGTTGGCCCAGACCACGTAGATCACGGTGAGCAGCCAGGCCGCGATGATGACCGCGACGCCAAGGGGAATGCCGAGGGTGGTGGTTTCGCCGATTTTTTGGGCGAGGAAGGGTTTGTTGAATCCGATCAGCAGAATAAAACCGTAGTAGCAGAGAAAGAGCAGAATCGACAGCACGATGGATGTCGATGCCTTCTTTGCCACCAGTGCCCTGAATTCTTGCGATTCGAGCAGACTGTGAACATCTTTTTGCATGGAAGCCTCCTTTTGGTGTTGGTGCGTTGCACACCACGTCCCATTTGGCGCCGGAATCAGGCGAAATGCCTGCCTTACAAAAAAAGTTACAGCGTATGTCTACAGTGGACCCCTCCAACTGTAATCACCGCCTTTCATACCCGGAAAGCAAATGGTTGTCAACGATTGTCAGTGGGGCGGCGACCTGGAGGGTGTTGGTGCTAACAGGCCGGAATTAAATATTTTTTTGCGCATCGCCAGAAGCTCTTGCTAGTGGTTATATCCCGCCTGGCCGGGGCAGGGATGTCCATGGTTGGGAACCGGAAAGGTCGGGAGGGTAACGGAACGGGACAGTGGCCTACATGGTCCAGCGGGCGCCGTGGCCGGCCCGGAAAAGCTGGCGCAGGGTGCGGTATCCTTCGGCCTGCAATTTTTTCGCCAGGAAAAGGAAGAGGTAGGCGGTCTGCAGGGCATCCTGAAGGGCATCGTGGGGCACGAAGGGGGGGAGGCTGTAGAGTTCGCTCAGGCCCGCAAGGCTGTACGAGACGCCTTCCTCGGCGCGGTGGCGGCGGGGCAGGCCGCAGAGTTCGAGGTGGACCCGCGCCAGCCGGAGGGTGTCGATGCAGGGGTTGCGCATGGTCCCGCCCAGAATGCGCTTGCTGGACCGGTTCAGAAAGGCGGTGTCGAGATCCGTATAGTAACCAACCAGGAGCGCCTTGTCGCAGTAAGCGACAAAGCGAGGCAGCACCTCGGCCAGCGGCGGGGCATGGACCAGATCCTGCGGGGTGATGCGATGGACCAGGGTGCTGTCCTTGGGGAGCGGTTGCTCCGGCCGGACATGAATATGGAAGGTGTCGCCGGCGACGATTTGCAGGTTCCTGACCCGTACTGCGCCGATGGAGACGATCTCGTCGCGCCGCTCGTCAAGCCCGGTCAGCTCGGTGTCGAAGACCACGAATTCGTAGTCCTCGATCGGCCGCGACTGGTCGAGTTCCTCGAAATAGCGGATGTTCTCGTCGAGGAGCGGGTGGCGTTTCCGGGCAAAGCAGGTCCAGGGGAGGGAAGGCATGGCTACGCCTCGCTGAGGTGGTATTCCAGCCGGATGTGGCTCTGGATGCGGCGCACCACCTCGAAGGCCTCTTTGAGCGTCTGTTTTTCGAGGTCGGTGAGGTCGGCGGGATTGAGGTAGTTGTCCGGGGTTTCTCCCTCCTCGATCATCCGCAGTTGGTGGATGAGGCGCAGCTGCATGACGAACTCGTAGGCCTCGGTGGTTTCCGAGAAGAGTTCCTGCGAGATGTGGCCCCCCTCAAGGAGCAACTGGAGGCGGGCCATGGTGTTGTTTTCCTTGATGCCATGGCGCAACGCCGCCAGACGGGCGAAATCGACAAAGGGCGCCAGGCCGTTTTTCTTGAGATCCAGGGCGTTCTTGTGCTCGCCGTCCTTTTCCACGATGAAATTGCGGAAAAAGGAGAGCGGCGGCCGCGCTTCCAGGGCGTTGTGGGCGAGGTGGAGCAGGAAGATCTCCTGCTGCGGCACGTTCTGGACGAGATAGTGGCGGAGTTCGTCGGCAAGGGAGGCATCCCCGTAACCGGCGCGGAAGTCGAAGAAGATGGCGGAGTGCATCACCTCCAGCGGCTCCGGGGTGCGG
>JBFLYY010000050.1:0-2478 GCA_040756495.1 Thermodesulfobacteriota bacterium
AAAACCTACAGGAACGAGGCGGCCGCCGCGGCCAGCGGGCTGCGTTCGCTCTTGGCCAGGGTGATGTGGCCGTGGAAGGGCTGGCCCTTCATCCGTTCCACCGCGTAGGTCAGCCCGTTGCTGCTCGAATCGAGGTAGGGGTTGTCGATCTGGTACGGGTCGCCGGTGAGCACCATCTTGGTGCCCTCGCCGGCCCGGCTGATGATGGTCTTGACCTCGTGGGGGGTCAGATTCTGCGCCTCATCGACGATCACGTACTGGCGCGGGATGGAGCGGCCGCGGATGTAGGTGAGGGCCTCCAGTTCCACCACGTGGCTCGTCAGAAGCTTCTCCACCTTCTGGCGGGTGGGTTCCGCCTGCCCCTCCTTTTCCTTGCGCTCCTTGCCGTCGCCCATGAGGTACATGAGGTTGTCGAAGATGGGCTGCATCCAGTGGGCCAGCTTCTCGTCCTTGTCGCCGGGCAGAAAGCCGATGTCCTTGCCCAGCGGGATGATGGGCCGGGAAACGAGGATGCGGTCGTAGCGCTTGTAGCGCAGGGTGTTCTCCAGGGCCGCGGCAATGGCGATGAGGGTCTTGCCGGTGCCGGCCTGGCCCACCATGGTCACCAGCTGGATGTTGGGGTCCATGAGCAGCTCGAAGGCCATGCGCTGCTCCTTGTTCTTGCTGCGGATGTTCCAGATCCCCTCGTTTTCCGGACTGAGCGGCATCAGGGTGGTGGTGTTTCTGGCCCGGGCCAGGGCGGTGTGCTTCGGCTCCTTCTCGTCCTGGAGCAGGACGAACTCGTTGGGCAGCAAGTCGAAGCCCTCGACCACGACCTCCTTCTTGCCGTAGAACTCGTCGAGCACCTCGCCCGGCACCGTGACCTCCCGGAAGCCCTGATAGAGTTCGTCGAAGTTGATCTTCTGCTTCTCGAAGTCCATCACCCCCAGCCCCAGGGCATCGGCCTTGAGGCGGGCATTGATGTCCTTCGAAACGAAGATCACCTTTTCGCCCTGCATGTGCAGGGTGTAGGCCACGGCGAGGATGCGGTTGTCCGGCACGTGCATGTCGAGGCCGGGATCGACGCACTTGCCCTTTTCGGTGAAGATCCGGAGCAGGCCGCCGTTGTCCAGCGCCACGCCGTCTCCCAGGCGCCCCTTGGCGCGGAGGGTGTCGAGCTGGCGGATGACCCGGCGGGCGTTGCGGCCCAGTTCGTCGTTGTGGGACTTAAACTTGTCGAGTTCCTCGATGACCGACATGGGCAGCACCACCACGTTGTCGGCAAAGGAGTTGATGGAATCGGCGTTGTGCAGCAGGACGTTGGTATCGAGAACGAAGTATTTCCTCATGCAAGGCTCCGGAGGGTTCCAGGGAAAGGGGCGGAAAGGCGTCCGCCCCGCAACATCTCGCAAATTAACCGTTTTAACGCGCGGTTGGCAAGGGAAATGATGGCGCGCCGGCCTCATGGCACCTCCCTGACTCTTGATATCTTCTTGATGCCAACCCCGTACCTTTTGACCCCGTCTTGATGCCCCCTGGGCTATAATGGCTTCCAGCAGACTGTTGAAAAACCTGTTTTTCGACAGCCCGGGTGCGCCCCGGGGATGGGGCGCCAATTCCGCGAGTTCGTCGTTGCAAAGGTCATGGATGACTTTTGCGACATCCTCCCGGAAAACAAGGGGCGCACCCTGTTTTGCAACCCATAGAGGAAAAAACCATGAGTCTTCCCCACGACCTCCTCCAGTTCGCCGCCCTGCTCGCCGCCGTGCTCCTGCTGGCCGTGCCGCTTGGCGGCTACATGGCCAGGGTGTACGGCGGCGAACGTACCCTCCTCAGTCCCGTGCTGGCCCCCTGCGAGCGCTTCTTCTACCGCATCTGCGGGGTGGCGGCGGACGACGACATGGGCTGGCAGCGCTACGCCCTGGCCCTGCTGCTCTTCAATCTGGCGCTCTTCGCCGTCCTCCTTCTCATGCTGCTGGCCCAGCCGCTGCTGCCCTTGAACCCGCAGCAGTTGCCGGGCCTCTCCTGGCCGCTGGCCCTCAACACCGCGGTGAGCTTCGTCACCAACACCAACTGGCAGAATTACAGCGGCGAATCGACCCTCAGCTCCTTCAATCAGATGGCGGGCCTCACGGTGCACAACTTCGTCTCCGCCGCCAGCGGCATGGCCGTGGCCGTGGCGCTCATCCGCGGTTTTGTCCGCCGCACCACCGCCACCATCGGCAATTTCTGGGTGGACATGACCCGGTCGGTGCTCTACCTCCTGCTGCCGCTCTCGCTGATCGCCGCCCTTCTCCTGGTTTCCCAGGGGGTGATCCAGAACTTCAGCGGCTACAAAAGAATCCCGCTCACCGAGGCGACCGTAACCGAGCAGCCGCGGCTCGACGCCCGGAGCAACCCGCTCCCGGGTCCGGACGGCAAGCCGCTCATGGAGAAGGTGACCGTGAAAGAGGCCACCATCCCCATGGGGCCCGTGGCCTCCCAGGAGGCGATCAAGGA
>JBFLYY010000051.1:0-9119 GCA_040756495.1 Thermodesulfobacteriota bacterium
CGGCCTGGCGGGAGGCGCCCTCGGCCAAAGACTGGCTGGCGGAGGAGACCTCGCCGGCCGCGGCAGCCACCTGCACCGCGCCCTCGTTGAGCGAGAGGCTGATCCCGCGCAGGGTCTTGGCGGTGTTTTTCGAGATGAGGAAGGAGCCTGCCGTGCCGGCGGCGATGGCGGCCGCTCCGACGATCAGGGCGAGGATGCCCAGGAATTTGGCGTGATCCTTGGTGGTCTGTGTCATCTGGGCCGCCTCGGTGGTCCCGTCCTCGTGTAGTTTTTCCAGGGGGGTGGTGATCGCCAGAGCGGCCTGCTTGATGGTGGCGTCGTGGCTGAGGCGTTCCTCTTCCGGCGCGGCGGCCATGGCCTGGAATGCCTTGAGGTAGGCCTCGGAGAGGGTCACCACCTGCTGGGCCAGTGCATCGGCGCTGCTCTTGCCGACTTTCTTGGCCAGGGCGCTCACGGTGTCCATCTCGTCCTGGAGCTGGTAGATGTGCTCCTCCACCTGTTTGGCCGCGGCCTCGTCGTGGCGGAATTCGAAATCCTTCTGGTAATGGCGCGCCTCCAGCAGGGCAATGAGGGCGGAGTCGGTGCGCGAGGCGATGGCCATTTCCGTTTCGGCCAGGTTGGTGAAGCCCGTCGTGGTGGTGATCACCGCGAACTGTGAGATGCCGAGGGCCACGGCGAGCAGCACCAACACGACGGTGAAGCCCAGGCCGATTTTTTTGCCGATGGTGGTTTGGGTCTGACGCATGCAGGGTTTCCTCCAGAGACGGTGCGAAGAGGTTTGTTGTTTGAAAATACAGCCTTCACGATAGCGGAAAACCGATGGAAAAATCAAGTGTTGTTGGGGAAAGGCGGCGCGATTCCATGGCGGGAAGCCTCAGGGCATCGGCAACAGCGGCGCGCCGAAGCTGGCAACAGCCCCCAGAGCGAGGCCGGCGAGGGCGGCAAGGAGGGCGAGCAGGTTGGCCCGCCGGCCCAGGGCCTGCCGCAGCAGCGTTTCGTAGTGGCGCGGGTCGAGTTCCATGAGCCTGCGGGCGACGGCGCTCCTGAGATCCATGGTGGCCAGGAGGCGCGGCACCTCGCGCAGCAGAAGGGCGTTCACCTCAACGAGCAGCAGATCGCCGACTCCTTCCTGCACCTCGGCCGGCAGCACCTTGGCGAGCGGACCGATGGGCCGGGCGAGCACCTTTGCGGCGAGCAGCTCCCCGAGCAGGGTGTCGAGCAGCCGCTTGAACTGCGGCGAGCGGACCAGGGCAAGACACTCCTCGCCGGAAGGGACGGTCACCTGCTGGCGGGCGAGTTCCTGTTGCAGGGTGGCACCAAAGGCCGGGCTGTCCAGGTGGCTGTGCAGGAGTTGCTGAAAGCGGAGGCGCGCCACCTTGCCGCCCATTTCGTAAAAGCCGCGGAAGCGGTTCGGCACCAGGCTGGCTGCCGGGCCGAGATCGCGGTCGAGCAGTTCCCCGAGGCGCTGGTCCAGGGCCTGACGCAGTGGTTCGGCAAAGGCCGGGGCGCTTGTGGCGCGTTCGATCTCGGCCTGGTGGAGCAGGTGGTTGCCCACCGCGTTGCCGACCCCCACGGCGAATTCCTCGCGGCCAAAGGCAAAGGCGCCTGGGGTGAGGGGGAGGCGGAGGCCGAGGAGACGCCAGGGCCGGCGCGGTTTGAAGAGCAGGAGGAGGGCCAGGCGGCCGCCCGCGTAGCCGGCAAGGGCGCCGACAAGCGGCGGGGCGAGGCTGGCGGTGAGCTGCGGATCGAGCATCTGGTCAGCGGCCGATCAGGAGGCCGAGGGTTTTGTCGACCTCCAATGCTTGGCGCATGCGGCTTTGCAGGAAGTCGTCGCTGAGGTAGTCGCGGTTCGTTTCGATGAGGCGGCAGAGTCCTTCGATGTCGCCCCCGTCGGCCAGAGTGAGCACCCGGGCCAGGTTGGCGGCAAAGGCATGGGTGATGGCCCGCCCCTCGCCGGGGCTGGCGAGGATCTCGCCGTAGGTGCGGGGGTTCTGGCTGTGGACCCGCGCCATGGAGAGAATCGAGTAGAGGGAGGTGAGGGTGGCGTGGCTCTCGATGGCTTCCGGCGCCAAGGCCTTTTCCCTGAGGGTCATGGCCAGGGCGATGGAGATGGCGGTGGGCAGCTTCTGGCTCACCCCCATCATCAGGTCATGTTCGCTGGCGCTGTCGAGGGTGATGTGGGCGCCGTGCTTGTAGAGGAAGGACTCGAACTCGCTGGTGAGCACGCCGCTCCGGGCGGTGCGGACCACGGTGGCGTTCTTGTCCTTCATGGTGGCGGCCTTGGGGCCCCAGAGGTTGTGGACCAGCAGCACCTCAACACCCGGGCTGGTGTGGGTGAGCGCGGTGTCGAGGATGTTTTCGGCAGCGCCGGCGAGCAGCACCAGGGCCTGGTCGTCCTTGAGGAGCGGGCCGTACTGGCGGATGCTCCCCTCGGTGGCGCTGATGGGTACGCAGATCACCACCACCTCCACCTGCGGGATCATCGCCTCGGGCCTCAGTTCGGTGGAGCGGCCGGTGACCAGGGTTTCGTAGCCCTCGCTGGCCAGGCGGTCGGCGAACCAGCGGCTCATGTCGCCGGAGCCGATGAAGCCGAAGCGCTTGATCCGCTTGGTCCGCATGTCGAGGCGCGGGTAGCTGCCGAGCACCCGGATCGCACCCTGTTCGCCGATCACCTGGCGCTCGATGCGGCTCAAGGCCTCGGTCACCATGGGGTCGGCGGCATGCCCCTCCATCTCGAAGTAGAAGCGGAGCTTCTGGCTGGCCGGGTCGGTCTCGGTCTGCATGTCGAGCATATTGATGCCGCGGCTCGAGAACTCGCCCAGGATCTCGTAGAGGATGCCGACCCGATCCTTGAGCGGCTCGGTGGTGACGGCGGTGGCGTCGTAGCCGGTGGCGGCAGGGAGTTCCTTGCCGATGAGGGCGAAGCGCGTGCGGTTGTAGGGGGTGATTTCCCGTTCGCGGAGAGAGAGCCCCAGCCTCTTGAGCCCCTCGTCGGTCTCGATGATTCCGTGGTCGCGCAGCCCCTGCGCCCTGATGCGGGCCGCGGCCTCGTCGAGGTCGGCAACCGCGATGACGGTGGCGTCCGGCCAGCGGTCGGCGAGGTAGTCGCGGCACTGGCGCAGGCTCGCCTCCTTGGCGATGATGGTGGCGAGCGGCGTTTCGGCGTCGAGAGCGCCCAGGGAGAGATGGATGGCCAGCATGGTGTTGCCGATCCAGTATCCCCTGGCGCTGCGCATCCGGTCGAGGAATTCGCGATCGTGCCCCTCGCGGGTGTTGTAGGCCGGGAGCAGGGCCAGATCGGCCTCGCCCCGCTCAAAGGCCGCGATAACCGCCTGCGGATGGGGATAGATCACGATGGTGGCCAGCGGGTCGTGCTGGCGGGCAGCCTGCCAGGCGTGGGAGCCTTCCGGCCCTATGGTGGCGAGTGAAACCATCGCGGCTCATCCTGATTTGCGAGTCATATTTGAAGGTTATTCTCTATGTAGTGTGTTCCGGCCGGCGGGTCAACCGTTTTTCGCGCGGTGGCAGCGGCGTCCCCTGCCCGCCGGGGGAAAGGGGATGGCCGGAAGGCGAGGGACGATTCGGTCTGGCAGGATGTTGCAAAAGTCATCCATGACCTTTTGCAACGACGAACCCGCAGAAGTGAATTCTGCTGGTTCTCACAATTCCGGCGAGTTACGAACTCGCAGAATTGGCGCCCATCCCCGGGGCGCACAGAGGCTGTCGAAAAAACAAGTTTTTCAACAGCCTGCTAACTGGCGAGCGGGATGGGGCGGATGGTACGGGTGGGGCGGTAGAGCACGTCGGCCACCCGGCGGAGGATCTCGGCCGGCTGGAAGGGTTTGTCGAGATAGGCGGCGCAGTGGCGGCTGAGGGCCATGTCGGCCACGAGGCGGTTGCCGTAGCCGGTGATGACGATGACCGGGATGGTGATCTTCCGCGCCGTAAGGCGGTCGATGAGTTCCAGACCGTCCAGTTCCGGCATCTGGAGGTCGGTAATCAGCAGGTGGAAAGGGGGGGCGTCCGGGTGGCTCAGTCTGCGGAAGGCCTCGCCGCCGTCGGCCGCCATCTCCACCTCGTAGCCTTGCTGGCGGAGCAGCAGGGAGAGGGCGAGGCGGATATGTTTCTCGTCTTCCGCGATGAGGATGCGTGGCGCGATCATGGCGAGCCCTCTTGCCGCCGTGTCGGTAGGAAGGGCATGCCGGAAGGCGGCAGGGGGGTGCCGCCTTCCAGCATAAGGAGAAAGAGGGGGTTTCTCTTGCCCTTGAGCCGTGGAGATCGGATATGCGGATCAGCGAAATTCGGTGGCCAGGTCATGCTCGTCAATCCGTGAATTCTGGGCCCGGCGCAGCAGCACCTCGCCGGTTTCCGTATTGAAGAGAATCCGATAACCCTGCGCGCCGCCGACACACTCCGCCACCAGGGGGAGGGCGTATTCCCGTAGCGCCTGCCGCGCGGCCGCGATGTTGCGTTTGCCGATGGTGGCCGTCTCCCCGGCCTGGGCGGCACCTGTCTGCAGTACCTCGGCGCCGCCGAAGAGCTTGGCCCTGATGGTGGCGAAAGGCACCTTGTGCTGCCGGGTCATGGCCTCGATCATGTTGCCGACGCAGGTGTCCACGCAGCAGTTTGGCCCGTAGCGCCGGCCGAGGGAACGGGGCTGCGTCGGCAGGACGCAGTGGCACATGGCGCCGATTTTCCTTGCCGGGCTGTAGAGGCAGACCGAGACGCAGGAGCCGAGGACGGTGCTGATCAGGGTCGGGGTCTCGGTCGCGTGCATCTCGCCGGATCCAAGATCGACCGAGGTCATCCGGCTGCGCAGGGCATTGACCTCCTCCGGCGAGACCTTGTTCGGGGAGGAGGGCTGCCTGGTGGACATCGGGTCGCTTTCTCTCCTTTTGCTTTCCGTAAGGATATTCCGTTCAGCCTTGACCTCCTGCCAGACCCTTGCGGGTCTGGCAGGAGGCTTGGTCCGGTGAGGGGGGTACCGGACCAACGGCATTTCATGGTCTAGTGGGTCGTGCCCATCACCAGTTCGTGGGCCGCGGCCTCGGAGTCCACCAGGGCGCCGAAAAGGATCGGGACGTGCTGGCCGGTCTCCGCCGCCAGGATGCAGATCTGCTCGTCGGCGGGCAGGGGAAACATGGTCAGGTTGTGCAGCCGCAGGTCGATAACCGGTACCGTCTTGCCCCGGAAGGAGATCAGGCCGAAAATCGTGCCCGGGCCGGGCAGCATGGCGGCCACCGGCACCATGCCCACTACCTTCTTGATGGTGATGTTCTTCAGTTCCGTTCCGGCAAGGGCGGTGGCGCTTGCGGTGGTCAGGGTGGCGTTGTTGTGCGTCGTCAGGGTACTCATGGGGCACCCCCTTTCGCGTTGGTTGGGGACCATGGCACTGTCCCGTTGCCCTCTGTCATTGGAAAAACCGTGCCAGGGGAGGAGATTTTTCTTAACTGTCCGGAATCAGATGGGAAAGAAGTGGGTTGGGCACAACGCCCGCCTGGCGAAACCCCGACAGGTTTTGTTGATGGACAGGATGTCGCAGGGTGGGAGGCTGTGCCGTTGGCCGTTGCCAGGGGATCGGTTCCGATGGCCGATCAAGAAATGTTGATGGGTTTTAGGGGATGACGGCGGGGAAGATGGCGCAGGCCGTGGTGCCCTTGCTGGGTTGCGAGGTGAAACGGAGCCGGCCGCCGTGTTCCTCCATGATGCCGGCGGAGATGGAAAGTCCCAGGCCCGTGCCGCCGCTGTCGCGGCGGGTGGTGAAGAAGGGATCCTGGATGTGCCTGAGGTCTTTCTTGACGATGCCGCAGCCGCTGTCGCGGACCTTGAACACCACCTCCCTCCGTTTCCTGTCGGTGGCAGTGGCGATGGCCAGCTCGCTTTCCGGATCGGGCAGGGCCTGGTAGGCGTTCTGGATGAGGTTGATCACCACCTGTTCGGCGCGCTGGAAGTTGCCGCGGACGAGCGGCAGATGTTCGCCATACTCCACCGTCAGGTGGTTGGTCGCCTTTCTGAGGGGGTTGGCGAGCAGGGTGAGTGCCGCCCGCACCACCTGGTTGAGGTCGAAGATCTGGTCCATGGCGGCTGTGCCCTGGCGGGCGTAGTCGCGCAGATTGAGGACGATCTTCTTGATCCGCTCCGAGCCGTCGGCAATGCCGGCGAAGAGTTCCGGCACATGGTGGCGCATCTCGGAGTAGGGGATGCCGGCCACCAGGAAATCGCCCTGTTCGGCGAGGTGTTTTTCGAGGATCTGGGCGAAATCCTCCCAGGCGCGGCGGAGGATGGGGGTGTTCATGGTGATGAAATTGTTGGGGTTGTTGATTTCGTGGGCCACGCCGGCCACCAGCACCCCCAGGGAGGCCATCTTGTCCGCCTCGATGAGTTGCTGACGCCGCCGTTCCGCCTCCTTCTCCGCCCGGATGCGCGCCCTGATGTCCTGCTGGAGACGCCGGTTGGTGGCTGCCAGTTCGGCGGTGCGTTCGGCGACCAGCTGTTCCAGGTGTTCCCGATGGCGGGAGAGTTCGCGGGCCGATTTTTCGAGGAGCTGCTGGCTCTCCCGGAGCTGCCGGATGAGTCCCAGCCGCTCCATGGCCTTGGCAAAGGCCACCTCCAGTTCCCGGATGGCCACCGGCTTGGGCAGGTAGTTGATGGCGCCCTGCCGCATCGCCTCCACCGCCGTGGTGATCTCGTGCTGGCCCGAGGCGACGATGCACTGGAGGTCGGGCCAAAGGGCGAGGGCCTTGTTGAGCAGGGCAAGGCCATCCATCTCCGGCATCAGGATGTCGGTGAGCAGGATGTCGAACGGTTCGCGTTCGAGCAGGGCGAGGGCCTCGGCCCCGCTGGTGCTGGTGGTGATGGTGTAGCCCAGCTTGCTGGCCTGGCTGGCGACGAGGTGGAGCACCATGGGCTCGTCGTCCACCGCCAGCACCGTGCCCTTGCTCTTGCTCGCCCGGGGCTTTCCCATGGGCTACCGCCGCTTGAGCCGTTGGTTGAGGGCCTGGGGGGTGATGCCCAGCATGTGCGCCGCCACCCGCTGGTTGTTGTCGGCGCGGCGCAGGGCCTCCCGGATGAGGAGCCGGGTGGCCTCCCTGATGGTCGGCAGCTGGTCGAGGCCGGCCAGCCAGCCGCTCTCGCCGCCCTGCTCGGAGGCGCCGGCAAGGCGTTCCTTGGTCATCAGGGCGCGGAAGGCCTCGGCACTCAGCATCCGGGAGGGATGGTTGCTCACGGCGTCGAAGACCATGGCCTTCAGTTCCCGGACGTTGCCGGGGAAATGGTAGCCCTTGAGCAGGGTGACGAGTTCCTGGTGGTAGGTGGGCTTTTTCTTGTCGAATTCCCGGGCCGCCTCGGCGAGGAAGCGGTCGAGCAGGAGCGGAATATCCTCCTTGCGCTCGCGCAGGGGGGGGATGTGGACGTGGTGGGTGCGGAGCCGGTAATAGAGATCCTTGCGGAAGAGCCCCTCGCGCTGGAGGGCATCGACCTCCTGGTGGGTGGCGACCAGCACCCTGGCGTCCGAACTCTTGGCGAGGTCTGAGCCCAGGGGGTAATACTCCCGCGCCTCGAGGAAGCGCAGGAGCTTGACCTGCGAGGTGTGGCTCAGGTCGCCGATCTCGTCGAGGAAGAGGGTGCCGCCGGCCGCCTTTTCCACCAGGCCGGGGCGCGGCCGCTCCGCACCGGTAAAGGCCCCCTTGGCGTGGCCGAAGAGGGTGTCGGAAAAGACCTGGTCGTCGAGGCCCGCCACGTTCACCGCTACGAACTGACCCTTGCGGCCGGAGAGGTCGTGGAGAGCCCTGGCAACGAGTTCCTTGCCCGTGCCGGTCTCGCCGCTGATCAGCACCGGCTGCTGGCCGCCGGCCACCGCCTCGCAGTAGCGGAAGAGCGCCTGCATCCGGGGATGGCCGGTGACGATGGGGGCGAAGACCTCGGGGTGGGCCAGGGAGTCGGCCAGGAAGCGGCTGCTGAGGGCCGAATTTTCCCGGCGCAGCCGGCGGATTTCGAGGGCCCGGCCGATGCTGGGCAAGAGCCGTTCCGCCTCCACCGGTTTGAGCACGTAATCGAAGGCGCCGTGCTGGATGCATTGCACCGCGGTGTCCACGTCGTTGACGCCGGTGACGACGATCACCGGCAGCTCCGGATAGTCGCGGCTCGTCCGGGTCAGGATCTCCTGGCCGGAGAGATGCGGCATCATGAGGTCGAGGAGCAGCACCTCGACCTCGGTCGCCTGGAGGATGGTCGCGACCTCGCGGCTGTCCTGGCAGCGGAGGATGTTGGTGATGCCATGGGCGCGCAGCGCGATGTCGAAGCTCGCCAGGGTGTGCGCTTCGTCGTCCACCAGCAGGACGGGATGCGGAGGATAGGCGCCCTGTGCCATGCGATGCCCCTCGTAATGGTCGGAAGAAAAGACTCTCCAGCGGTTGCAGGCAGTATAGCACACCGTCCGATGTAAAGAAAGGTTGATCTTGGGGCGCGGGACGGGGGGGAAAGGCCGTGGTGGTGGGAGCTGCCGTCAGGGTTGGATTTTGGAGGGCCAGAAGAGCGAGTCGTGCAGCCAGCCCACGGTGCCGTCGGCATGCTTGACCTTGAGCCAGTCGCCCTCGCGCTCCAGGGGGGTGAAGATCACGCCGTACTTGACCATTGCCACGGGTTCGTAGTTGACGCCGGGGCCGACCCGCAGGTTGATGTCGCGGCCCTTGACGATGACGCTCTTCTGGTCGGAGAGCAGCAGGGTGACGATCCAGCCCTTGGCCCCTTCGAAATCGACCACCTGGGACCAGCGATCCTGTTGCTGGAGGACCGCGAGCGGATAGCCCTTGCCGACCTCCCAGAGGGTTTCGGCGTTTGCGCTGGGGCCGGAGCGGATGTTGGCGCCGTTTTTGGCGACGCTCATGTATTCGGCGGCGCCGGCAACGGCGGCGAAGGCGCCAAGCAGCACGACGGCGAGCAGGAGGGGGAGGGCCTTCCCGGCCGGGCGAAGATGCGGGTACGACATGCGAATCCTCCTGGGTGATGCGGCGCCACGAGGCACCTCGCCGCAAAGACACCGTGCCCTGCGGCACTCTGCCCGGAAGCCGGGCATCACGGCTCAACCTAGCACGCCGGGCGGCGCAAGTCAACAGGCGGGA
>JBFLYY010000052.1:0-8300 GCA_040756495.1 Thermodesulfobacteriota bacterium
GTAGAGGGTGCGGTGCTGGGCCGGGTAGGCGATATCAACGCCGCAGCCGAGCACCGCGATGGTCTTGCCGCCGGCCGAAAGCGCCTGGCGGTGGGCGACGCCGTCGATGCCCAGGGCCAGGCCGCTCACCACGGTGACGCCGTGGCGGGCAAGGCCGGCGCTGAGTTCGCCGGCGATCTTCTGGCCATAGGTGGTGGCGGCTCGGGCGCCGACCACGGCCACGGCCCGGGTGTTGAGCAAGGCGGCGTCTCCTTTCACATAAAGCACCAAGGGCGGGTTGGCGATTTCCTTGAGCAGCGCCGGGTAGCGCGGATCATCCCAGGCCACTAGCTCGATGCCGGCCCGCAGGCAGCGCTCCAGTTCTTCCGCCGCCCGCTGCCGGATGGCCGGGGCGCCCAGCTGTTGCCGCGCCTCCTCCCGCAGACCCGTCACCCCGGTCAGGGCCTGGGGCGTTGCCAGGGCCGCGCCGAGTTCGCCAAAATGGTCGAGCAGGCGGCGGGCGGTGGCAGGGCCGCAACCAGGGGTCAGGGTGAGGGTGAGCCAGTCGAGTAACGCCATGATCTTGCGTAAAAAATCCTTTTTGTTGGTCCGTCGGGCACGGGCCACAGCCTAGTGGCAGGATGGCCATGGTGTCAACCGATTTTTATCTTGCCTGCCTGGAGCGGCCCGTGTCAAGGGCGCCTGACCAAAAAAGGAACGGGATGCGCCGCAACAGCGCATCCCGTCGAGGTTCTTTCGCTTGCCTTGTGGTTAGTCGCTGTAGAAGGAGTGGAGCAGGTTGCGCCGCGAGGGGTGCTTCAGCTTCTTGAGCGCCTTGGCCTCGATCTGGCGAATCCGTTCCCGGGTCACGGAGAAGCTCTCGCCCACCTCTTCCAGGGTGAGATCCACGGCGGTGTCGATGCCGAAACGCATGCGCAGCACCATCTCCTCGCGGGGGGAGAGGGTTTTCAAGACCCGTCTGAGGCTGACCCGCAGGTTGTCGAGGATCGTGGCCTCGTCCGGGGCCATGGTGGAGGAATCCTCGATGAAGTCGGCCAGATAGCTGTCCTCGCCGCTGCCGATGGGGGTATCGAGGGAAAGGGGCTCCTTGGCGATCTTGAGGATGTTCTTCACCTTGCTCAGATCGATCTCGAGGCGCTCGGCCATCTCCTCCGGGGTGGGCTCCCGGCCGGTCTCGCGCAGGAAGTCCTTGGCCCCCTTCAGGAGCCGGTTGATGGTGTCGATCATGTGGACCGGGATGCGGATGGTGCGGCCCTGGTCGGCGATGGCCCGGGTGATCGCCTGGCGGATCCACCAGGTGGCATAGGTGCTGAACTTGTAGCCGCGGCGGTATTCGAATTTCTCCACCGCCTTCATCAGGCCGATGTTGCCTTCCTGGATGAGGTCGAGGAGCTGCAGGCCGCGGTTGGCGTATTTCTTGGCCACGCTCACCACCAGGCGCAGGTTGGCCTGGACCAGCATGTTCTTCGATTCGCGGCTCACCGTTTCGCCGGCGGTGATTTCGGCCAGAACCTCGCTCAGGGTGTCGTGGTCGATGCGGTGCGCCTTGAGACAGCCGCAGCGATAGGCGCAACACTTCTCGGTGCCGGGCTTGGCCAGGGCGGGTTCGGGCCGCAGCTTCTTCTCCAGCTTGCGGAGTTTCTTGATGATGGCGTTGAGGTGCTTGGCGCTGATACGATCCTCGGCAAAGAGGGCGGTCACCGCCTTGGCGTTGCGGGTGATGCGGGTTTTGGCCTTCTGGGCGGCGCTCTTGTTGCCCTTGGCCTGGACGACGTCGAGGCGGAAGGCGGTGATCTCCTGGACCAACCGGTCGGCCTCGCTGACCTGCCAGAGGAAGTGCTGGGCCGCGGTGGTCACGGCGGCGTTGTCCGCCTCGTCGAGACCGCGCAGGAGATCGGTGACCGCCCGTTTGCCCTCGCGGACCTTGTCGGCCATCTCCTTCAGATAGTCGATGGCTGCCGGCGTGGCGAGCAGGGCGTTCTGGATCCGTTTTTCGCCCTCCTCGATGCGGATGGCGATGTTGGTCTCCTCCTCGGGCGACAACAAGGGGACGGCCCCCATTTCCTGGAGATAGACCTTGACCGGGTCGAGTTGGGCGGCGTAGAGGTCGCCCCGGGCCATGGCCGGCTGTTCCTGGTCGGCGTCGAGGTCGGCCTCGCCCTTGGCCTGCGCCTCCAGGTCGAGTTCCGGCTCCTCCTCCTCGCTCGCGTCGATATCGCGTTCCTCGTAGAGCGGCGGGAGTTCGTCGGCCTCATGCATCAGCCAGCCGGCCTCGTCAACCCCCTCCTCGTCGCCGATGGCGCCCTCGCAGAACAGGGCGTCCTCCTCGTGGACACCGGCATCGGCTGCCAGATTCTCGTCATCCACTACGGTACTTTTTTTTCTCGTCACCTTCCCTCTCCCTTCCCTGTGTTGGTTCCCCTGTGCGGCAGGTGCCGCAAAAGACGAGGCTCATCCCCCGATGGCCGCGTCAAGTTCCTTTTTCTCCGCCACCAGCCGCAGCATCAGATCCTCGTTTTGGGACTGGTGGGCGGCGGAAATATCATGCAAGAGCCGTTCCTTTCTGATCCGGAGACTGTTTTTTTTCAGCCAGGCGATCATCTCCCGGGCTGCCTCGCTCTTCACCTCGTCGGCGTAGGCCGGCGTGGTCACCAGCAGCCGGGAGAGGCTTGATTTTTCCGGCCCCTGGATCAGGTCGAGGAGGTGCTCCGGTCCGGCGGTGGCGGCGGGCGCCTTTTGCAGGGCCTCGAGAATCTCGTGGCCGAATTCGCTGCTGATCGAATCGGCGAGACCGGCGGCCAGGAAGTCGGCGATGCACTCCGGGTGGACCAGCAGGAAGCCGAAGAGCTTTTCCTCGTTCCTGGTCAGGTTGCGGGCCTTGGGGCGGGGTGCTGGCCCGGCGGGGGCTGGCCGCGCGGGTTTGGCGGCTGGTTCGGTGCCCAGCAAGACCTCCGGCGGCAATTCCAGTTTCCGGGCAAAGTGGCTGGCAAAGAGGGAGCGCTGGAGATCCTTGTCGCTGATCGCGGCGGTGATGGCGCGCAACTCGCTGACGATCCGGCTCTTGCCCTCCACCTCGAGGCCGTGCTGGCGGGCCAGGGCCTCGAAGACGAACTCCGGCAGCGACCGGGCCTTTTCGAGCAGCGCGGCAAGGCCCTCCGCGCCGTGGGCGCGGATGAAGGTATCCGGGTCGTGGCCCTCCGGCAGCACCACCACCTTGGCGGCGAGCTGTTCGCCCAGGAAAAGCGGCACCGCCCGCATGGCCGCCTTGAGACCGGCGGCGTCGCCGTCGAAGAGGAGATAGGCCTCGTCGCAGTAGCCGCGCAGGGTGCGGACATGGTTGGCGGTAAGTGCGGTGCCTAAGGGCGCCACCACGTTCTCCACGCCATGGACCACCAGGGAGAGGAGGTCGAAGTTGCCCTCCACCACCAGGCATTTCCGGCTCTTGCGGATCGCCTCCCGGTTCTGGTGGAGGCCGAAGAGGGTGCGCCCCTTGTCGAAGATGGGGGACTCCGGGGAGTTCAGGTACTTTGGCGTTCCCTCGCCAAGGATGCGGCCGCCGAACCCCGCCACCCGGCCGGTGAGGCCGATGATCGGAAAGAGAATCCGTTGGCGGAAGCGGTCGTAGTGGCCGCCCTTTTCCTTGGCCACCAGGAGGCCCGCCTCGGTGGCGATGGCCGGGCCGATTTTTTCCCTGGCCAGGGCCTTGGTCAGGAAGTCCCACTGCTCCGGGGCATAGCCGAGTTGGAAGCGGCCGACGAATTCCGTCGGGATGCCGCGCTCGGCCAGATAGCGGCGGGCTCCTTCGGCCTCCCGGCCGTGGAGCAGCTGGTCGTGGTAGAGGGAGGCGGCTTTTTCGTTGGCCGCGTGCAGGGCCTCGCGCTGTTTGGCCTTGGCCAGTTCCTCGCTGGCGGAACCATCCTCGGGCAAGGGCACGTTGTAGCGGTGGGCCAGCTCCTTGAGCGCCTCCGCGAAGCTCATGCGGTGGTACTGCATCATGAAGCTGAAGATGTCGCCGCCCTCGCCACAGCCGAAGCAGTGGTAGGTCTGGCGGTCCGGGCGAACGGTGAAGGAAGGGGTCTTTTCCGAGTGGAAGGGGCAGAGTCCCTTGAGGTTCACGCCAGCGCGCTTCAGGCTGACATGCTCGCCGATCACCGCGACGATGTCAGCCGCCTCCTTGACACGTTGCACCGTGTCTTGGCGGTCGTGCCGGTATGCACTTCCCATGGTCACTCTCCCTGGATCCCTGCAAGGGGTATGTGCATGAAAAGCATCAATAAGAACTCTTCTTCTCTCTACTGCATCTTTTTGTTCTGTCAAGAAAAAAAGAGGGCCTTGCAGCCAACTCTTTTTTTTTTCGCCACGCTGTGCTACCCATACGACCATACCCGGCAGGCCGCAATTCCGCAAGAGGAGCGGTCACGAAGCAGATGGCCGGCGGATGCGAGCAGGGGGGATACGGTGGAGCACGACATTGCCAAGGTCTTGGCCTACGAGATCAAGAAGGAGCTGGCCGACCGCTATTTCGGTTTCCGCCGCCTCATCGAGGAGGACAAGGAGGCCCTCGGCCGCCGTATCCGCCAGCAGAGCCTGACCCTCGAACAGCAGATCTGCCTCGATCTGGTGCGGATCTACATCCTGCTGCGCGACGAGGCGATCATCCAGGAGTTCTGCGAACTCACCGGCCTCAAGAAGGCGATGTTCTACGACCCCTACGTGGTGCAGTCGCCCACCATCCGGCGCCGCGTCTTCGAAGGGGTGCGGGCGGGAGGGCTCACCATGGCCGCCCGCTTCCGCAACCTGATCCTGAACAGCTACGAGACCCTGGTCGAACACGTCACCCATTACCTGGAGCGCTTCGGCGAACTGCGCACGGAACAGGAGACCATCGAGGAGGAGATCCGCCTCTTCTATCGCCAGCACGACCTCGGCAACATCATGACCTTTTTGCGCGGGCTCGACAGTTCGGCCACCATCGGCGGCAACCCCCTGGAGTCCGGGCCCGCCTTCGGCACCGGCCCGGGGCTTGAGGAAAAACTGCGGGTGGCCCCGCCTGCGCCCATAGAAAAATCTTTGCCCATCATTCCGCCTCTGGTACCTTTACGCCGGATCCGACGGCCGCTCAAAAAGCTGGCCGATACCGCCTACCAGCGCCGCAAGCAGGAATTTCAGCTGCGGGACGAGTAGGATGTTGCACAAGTCATCCCTGGCCTTCTGCAACGACGAATTCGCGGAAATGAATTCTGCGGCTCTTAACCCAAAGGCACTCGTATGCGCAACCGTTTTTCCGCCGAGGAAGCCGGCCATTTTTGCCGGAAGCTTGGCGAGATCCCTGAAACCCTGGCCATGCGGGTCTATACCTCCCGCCTCATCGGCCAGGAGGAGTCGCTGGTTCTCCACGGCGGCGGCAACACCTCGGCCAAGGCCACGGTGCCGAATATCCTGGGCGAACCCATGGAGGTGCTCTTCATCAAGGGCAGCGGCTGGGATCTGGCCACCATCGAGCCGGCCGGTTTTCCGGCCCTCGATCTCGCCTATCTCCGCAGGCTCCGGGCGTTGGCGAGCCTCACCGACGAGGAGATGGTCAACCAGTTCCGCACCCATCTCCTCGACGCCGGTTCGCCCAACCCCTCCATCGAGACCCTGGTCCACGCCTTTCTGCCCCACCGCTTCATCGACCACACCCACGCCGACGCCATCGTCACCCTCACCAACCTGGCGGACGGCGAGGCCAGACTCCGCGAGGCCCTGGGCGAAAAGATCGCCATCCTCCCCTTCATCATGCCCGGCTTCCCGCTGGCCAAGGCCATGGCCGAACTCTATGAACGGCAGCCCGACATGGAGGCGATCATCCTCAGCCACCACGGCATCTTCACCTTTGCCGAGGAGGCGCAGAGTGCCTACGAGCGGATGATCGACTACGTGGGCCGGGCCGAATCCTTTCTCGCCGCGGCAGGGAAAAAGGCCAGGCCGGTGGCGGCCCGGAGCGTGGCGGCGTTGGCATCGGAGGTGGTCTTGCCGATCCTGCGCGGCGCGGTGAGCCCGGCAGGCAAAGCGATGCTCCTCCACCTGCGCCAGGGCCCGGAGATCTTGGCAACATTGGCCCGGCCCGATGCCGAACCGCTCTTTACCACCGGCGTGCTGACCCCGGACCACGTGATCCGCACCAAGAACTATCCCCTCTTTATCGATTGTGCCGGCCTGGCCGACGAGGCCGCCGTGGCACGCCAGATCGCGGAAAAGGTCAGCTCCTACACCGCCGCCTACGACGCCTCTTTCGCCGAACAGGTGGCAGCCAAGGGAGTGAGCCGGGTCAAGCTCGATCCCCTGCCGCGGGTGCTCCTGGTGCCGGGGCTCGGCATTGTCGGGGTGGGCAGTTCCGCCAAGGCGGCGCGGATTGCCGCCGACATTGCCGAACACACGCTGCTTGCCAAGGTGGCCGGGACAGCGGTCGGCCCCTACAGAGAACTCGATCCCGGTTCCATCTTCGATATGGAGTACTGGAGCCTGGAGCAGGCCAAGCTCGGCAAGGGCAAGCCCCTGCCCCTTGCCGGCCGGGTGGCCCTGGTCACCGGCGGCGGCGGGGCAATCGCCCTGGGCATCGGCCGCAAGCTCCTCGAAGCCGGAGCCCGGGTCTACCTCACCGACATCGATGGCCAGCGCCTCCAGGCCGTCTGTGACAAGCTGGCGGCGCGGTTCGGCAGCGCCATGGTGCGCCCCTTGGTCATGGACGTCACCGATGGTGCCTCGGTCGCCGCGGCCCTGGCCACCGTGATCCGGGAGAACGGCGGCCTTGACATCCTGGTGCCCAATGCCGGCATCGCCCACGTGGCGCGGCTGGAGGAACTCGAGAGCGCCAAATTCCAGCAGGTGCTGGCCGTCAACTGCCTCGGGGTCTTCGAGGTGATGAAGGCCGTAGTGCCTCTCTTCCGGCGCCAGGGTATGGGCGGCCAGATCGTCATCAACAGTTCGAAGAACGTCTTCGACCCCGGCCCCGCCTTTGGCGCCTACAGCGCCTCCAAGGCAGGGGCCCATCAGCTCGGCAAGATCGCGGCCCTGGAGCTGGCCGGGATCGGGGTGCGGGTCAACATGATCAATGCCGACGCCATCTTCGACGCGGACGGCGTCTCCTCGGGCCTCTGGGAGGTGGTTGGGCCGGACCGCATGCGCGCCCGCAACCTCGATCCGGAGGGACTCAAGGAGTATTACCGCAACCGCAACCTCCTCAAAACCGAGGTGCTGGCCGACCACGTGGGCAACGCGGTGGTCTTCTTCGCCGCGGGGCTCACCCCCACCACCGGCGCCACCCTGCCGGTGGACGGCGGGATTCCCGCGGCCTTTCCGCGTTAGCACCTTTTGGCTGACGAGCGGGTCGTGGTGTTGTATATGGGAGAGAGTGTTCCGATGCATTGCAGGAGAGGATGATGGCAGAGATCAAGAGTACCATGGAGATGGTGATGGAGCGGGCGGCCCGCATGGGGTCCGGCCCGGCGGTGGACCTTGGCGCCGAGGAGCGGATGAAGGACGGCATGCGTCTTGGCGCCGCCTGGCTGCGCGGCGAGGCCGCGGACATGATCGACCGGCTCAACGCGCTTGGCATGGCCGAGCGGACCCAGGTGCTCCGCGGCGCGGTGCAGACCCTGCTCCGCAACATCTTCCTGCCCCGGGACGCCGATCAGGTCAATCAGGCGACCAGGGCCATGGAGGGGTTGGTGGCCGTGGGCCAGGCAGACAGCGAACTCCTCATGGTCTGCGGCGAGATGAAAAAGATCCTCGACCACTACCTCCAGCACCGCGACCAGCTCAAACAGCAGCTCGAAGGGCAGTTCGTCCGCCAGATGGAGATGATGGAAAAGACCCTGGCCCAGCAGACCGGCATGGCCATGAAGCTGAACCCGGCCCAGCATCCGAAATTCCAGGAGGAGTGGCAGCGCCTCCAGGGAGAATTGAACCAGCAGTATGGCCGCGCCCTGGAGCAGCACAAGCAGCTCGTCGAGCAGCGGCTGACCCTGGCGTAACCCTCAAGGAGAACGGCGATGGAAGTGGAGATCCTGCTCGACGTGGACGAGGCGGAGCCGGCGAAATACGACGAGATCGAAGAGCGTTTCCGCCAGTGGTATGCCGAAGGCTCCGAGGCGCGCTACGGCCGTGCCTGCTACCAGCGCCTCACCGAGCTGAAGAAGCGCTTCCGCTACCAGGTCGATTTCGGCCAGGCCGACGCCACCCGGGCGTTGCAGACCCTGCACGGCAAGCTCTACCGCTTCGGGGTCAAGGTCTTTGTCCATTTCCTCCACTAACCAGTC
>JBFLYY010000053.1:0-3133 GCA_040756495.1 Thermodesulfobacteriota bacterium
AGGACCATCCAGTAAAAGCCCGACTGGGCGGCAGTGGCGAAGAGCATGAATTTGCCGGTGAACCCCGCCAAAGGCGGGATGCCGGCCAGGGAGAACATGGCCAGCATGAGGACGGCGGCCAGTCCCGGGTATCGCCGGCCGAGTCCTTGCAAGGTGTCGAGTTCCTCGCTCCGGCCCCTGCCGATCACCGCGATGATGAAGAAGGTGGCGTAGTTGGCCGCGGCATAGACCAGCAGGTAGTAGAAAATGGAGGCCCGGGCCATGACGCCCTGGCCGGCAAAGGCGAGCACGATGTAGCCGGCCTGGGCGATGGAGGAGTAGGCCATGAAGCGCAGGAGATTCCGCTGCTTGAGCGCGCCGAGGTTGCCGATCGTCATGGTGACGGCCGCCAGCAGCAGAAAGGAGGTCTGGAGTTGGCCGTGGAGTGGGGCCAGGGGACCATTGAGCAACACCGCCAGAAAAGCGATGGCCGTCGCCTTGGAGGAGACGGAGAGAAAGGCGGTGACCGGCGCTGGCGCGCCCTGGTAGACATCCGGCGCCCACATGTGGAAGGGAAAGAGGGTCAATTTGAAGCCCGCGGCGGCCAGCAGGAAGAGTACCCCGAGCAGCAGCAACGGCGAGGTCGGCTGCTGGCTGGCACAGGCCAGCACCGCGTCGAAGCGGAGGCTGCCGGCGCAGCCGTATATGAAGGAATAGCCGAAAATGGCCACGGCGGTGGAAAGACTGCCCATGATGATGTACTTGACCGAGGCCTCGGAGGCCAGCGGGCACCCCTTGCGGAAGGCGCACAGGGCATAGAGGGGGATGGTGGCGAGTTCCATGCCGAGCAGCAGGGTCAGGAGATCGGTGGCCGAAACCACGGTGAACATGCCGAAGGTGGCGAACAGGATGATGGCGCAGAACTCTCCCCGGTAAGCCAAAGGCTTCCTGCCGTTGCCGGACTCGAAGTAGGAACCGGCGAGCAGGATGGTGAAGACGGCGGAGAGGGCGAAGAGCTGCTTGTACATCAAGCCGCGGCCGCTTGTCTCATAGCCGCCCCAGAAGACGGCGTGCTGGTCGTAGGGCAGCAGAATGAGGGTGCAAAAGGCCAGCAGGGCTCCGATCCAGGCCAGGTGAAAGGGCGCCTTGCTGCCGCGGGGCAGGAAGAGATCGAACCCCAGGGTCAGAAAGGCGGTCAGGATCAGCAGGAGATCGGGAAGCAGCAGAGCCTTCATTATTGCACCACCTTGTTGAAGATAGGGTCAATGGCACCGTTGACCAGATTGACGATCCAGCCGGGCAAGAGTCCCATGCCGAAGAGGGTGAAGAGCAGGATGACCACCGGCAGCTTTTCCATCAGGCTGGCGTCGGTCAGTTCCTTGTACTGTTCGCGCAGCGGCCCGTTGACTACGGTGTTGGCGGTCCGCAGCACATAGACCGCGGTGACCACGATGGAAAGCACCGCCAGCACCGTGCAGAAGCGGTTCAGGGGCGCCGGGTTGGCAAAGGCGCCGATGAATACGGTGGCTTCCGCCACGAAGCCGGAGAGGCTGGGCAGGCCGAGACCGGCCAGGCCGGCGATCACGAAGGCGACCGACAGAAACGGCATCGCCTGCATCAGCCCGCCCATCTTGTCGATCTCCCTGGTATGGGTGCGGCCGTAGATCATGCCGATCAGGCAGAAGAAAAGGGCGGTCATCAGGCCGTGGGACAGCATCTGCAGCACCGCGCCCTTCATCCCGGCATAGGTCATGGCGGTGAGGCCGAAGAGGACCAGGCCGCAGTGGGAGACCGACGAGTAGGCCGTGATGTACTTGAGATCGGTCTGGCGGATGGCGCCGAAGGCGCCGTATACCACGTTGACGGTGACCAGCACCAGAAAGATCGGCATCCACATCTCCGCGCCCTGGGGCAGCAGGTACATGGCCACCCGCAGGCAGCCGTAGCCGCCGAGCTTCATCAGGACGCCGGCATGGAGCATGGACACCGCGGTGGGCGCCGAGGCATGGCCATCGGGCGACCAGGTATGGAAGGGGAAGAGGGCGCCCAGCACGCCGAAACCCGCGAAGATGAGCGGAAAGGCCCACATCTGGAAGGAGGGGGAGAAGTCCACCTTGGCCAGTTTCAGCAGATCGAAGCTGGCGATGCCCGACTCGTAATAGAGCCCCAGGATGCCGGCCAGGATGAAGGCCGAGCCGGCAACCAGCATCAGGGTGAGCTTCATGGCCGAGTATTCCTTGCGGCCCGTGCCCCAGAGGCCGATCAGCAAATACATGGGCAGCACCGCGATTTCGTAGAAGAGAAAGAAGGTGAAGAGGTCAAAGGAGATGAAGACGCCGTAGACGCCGGCCACCAGCGTGTTGAGCAGCGCGAAGAACTCCTTGGCCTGCTCGGTCACCTGCCAGCTTGCCAGCACGCCGGTGAAGATGACGATGCCGGTGAGCAGGATCATCAGCACCGAAATGGCATCGACGCCGATGTTGTATTCGATGTGCATCATTTCAAACCAGGGCAGCGTCTGGGTGAAATGCAGGACGGTGGCATCGCTGCCGACGCCGGTGCCGGCCACGGCGGCGCTCCCGATAAAGCGGAGCGTCAGCCAGATGATGAGGCCGAGATTGATGGTGTTGCCGGCCAGGGAGATCTTCTTGATCAGGCCGTGGTTGTGGCGGTCCACCGGCAGCGTGGCCAGCACGGTGAGAAAGGGAACAAGCCAGATGGCGGTCAGCAGGGTTGGGCCGTTCATGCGTGATGTCCTCGACTAAAAGGGGAAGCCGCCGAAAAGAAAGAGCAGGACGATCCCCAGGATGGAAACGCCCAGGTAGAGGGTGAGCAGGCCGTTCTGCGCCAAGCGGACGGCGGTGCCGCCCTGCTGGAGAACCCAGCCCGCCATGTCCATGGTGCCGTCGACGACGCGGCGGTCGAACCACTTGATCGGGGCCGCTACCAGATTGAAGACGATCCGATGGGTGATGAAGAGGTAGATTTCATCGATGTAAAATTTGTTGCTGACGAGGGTGTAGAGCCCCCCCAGGCGTTCTTTCAGGGCGGAGGCCATGGCCTGGCTGCCGCGGCCATAGAGAAACCAGGCCAAGAACACGCCGGTGAGGCCGGTAAGGCTGGCTGACAGAGGCAGCCAGCCTGCATGAGGGAG
>JBFLYY010000054.1:0-24866 GCA_040756495.1 Thermodesulfobacteriota bacterium
AACCGCCAGCGGCCGAGCAGGGTGGCCACCACTTTTTTCGTGAAATCGTCGGGCTTGTTGGAGAGGATCGTCATGGTGACTCCATGCGCGGCAAGGGCGTCGAGCAGTTGCGGCACCCCTTCGTAGGGCCTGGTTTCCTCGGCCCAGCGTCCTGCATATTCTTCCCGCATGGCGGCCACGGTTTGCTGCACCAGGGCCTCATTGCCCCCCGCCCCGGGGAGTACCCGGCGGGCCAGGGTCTCCATGCCGTCGCCGACGAAATATCGGTACGCCGCCAGCGGGTGTTGGGGCAGGCCGGCGCGACTGAGCACCGCGTTCATCGAATGGGCCAGGTCGGCCAGGCTGTCGAGCAGAGTGCCGTCGAGGTCGAAGAGAACCGCTTGGTACATGGGCGGGGCGCGGGATTCAGCCGTTGTCGCCGAGCAGCTCGATGAGCCGCACGCCCACTCCCAGCCTGGCCCGCAGCAGGGAGGGCTTGGCCGGCTTGGCGAGATAGTCGTCCGCCCCGCCTTCGAGGGCGAGAACCTGCTCCTCGTCGGATTTGCGGGCGCTGAAGATCAGGGCATAGACGTAGGGGCGGGGGCGCTTGGTGCGCAAGCGCTGACAGATCTGCATGCCGGTGAGGCCCGGCAGGTTCCAGTCCAGGATGGCCAGGCGGATCGTGGGGTCGTTCTCCAGAATCTGCCAGGCATCGTCGCCGTTTTCCGCCTCCACCGGCGCGAAGCCCCATTTGCTCACGAAGTTGTTCAACCCCTTGCGGACCACGGGATTGTCTTCGGCAACCAGCACCTTGGTCTGGTGTTTGGCCACCCCCTCGGCCGGGGGAGCGGTCTTGGCCTTTGGGGCGGGAGCCGACTGCTCCTTGGTTGCGGCTTCGGGCAAGGGCCTGGTCGCGGCCTTGTTGTCCTGGGGCTTGGGTGCTCTGGAGGATGGGGCGTCGGCCATGGCTCTCTCCCTTGGGTTCTGGTTGCCAGCGGTATTTTCAATATAGCGGGAAGATGTCGCGGGCGGCAAGTCAAAACGGCAGGCATCTCGCCAGGTTTGCGCATTGAAATTCCCCGTGTTTTCAATTTGTTGCTGTGGAAATGGCCGACAGGCCGGAGGCACTGGTTTTTTTCGTCTTTCTGCTTGACGGAACTACGGAAGAGCACTATGCTTTGCCACATTTTTGAAGGGGAAAACCCTTCGCCACCATGCGGCTACGAGTTGTCCCACTTTGGTGACAGTTCATCAAAATCATTAGAGAATTTTAAGGAGGAGTACTATGTCTGTTTGTGTTATTGGCCATTCCAATCCGGATACCGATTCCATTGCCGCGGCGATTGCCTATGCCCATTACCTGAAGGCGACCGGCACCGATGCCAAGGCTTGCGCCCAGATCGAGGCCGCCAAGATCAACCCCGAGTCCAAGGTGGTTCTCGCCCGTTACGGCCTGGCCGCTCCGGAGACCATGATGGACGCCGAGGGCAAGGACGTGGCCCTGGTTGACTTCAGCGACATCGCCCAGGCCCCGGCCAATATCATGAAGGCCAATCTGGTGGCGGTTGTCGATCACCACAAGATCGGCGACATCACCACCGGCTCCCCCATCTTCTTCTACGCCAAGCCGGTCGGCTGCACCTGCACCGTGCTCTTCGAGATGTTCAAGAACAACAAGGTGGAGCTGCCGAAGAACATCGCCGGCGCTATGCTCTGCGCCATCCTGAGCGACACCGTCAACTTCAAGTCCCCGACCTGCACCCCCGAGGACAAGGCCGCCGTGAAGGAACTGCTGGCCATTGCCGGTGAGTCCGATCAGGACGCCCTCTTCATGGAGATGCTCAAGGCGAAGTCTTCCGTGGACGGCATCCCCATGAAGGATCTGGTCTTCCGCGACTACAAGGACTTCGACATGGGCGGCAAGAAGGTCGGCATCGGCCAGCTCGAGCTTGCCACCATCGATCAGGTCGCCGCCATCCGCGCCGACCTGGTGAAGGCCCTGGAAGACCTCAAGAAGGACGGTCGCCACTCCGTGCTCTTCATGCTCACCGACGTTGTCAAGGAAGGTACCGACCTGATCGTTGTCTCCGACGACAACGCCCTGATCGAGTCCGCCTTTGGCGGCAAGATCGCCAACGGCTCCATGTGGGTGAACGGCATGATGAGCCGCAAGAAGCAGACCGTACCGCCGCTGCAGAAGGCATTCGGCGCGTAATTCGCTTCTGTTCCGACGTTGAGTTCAAGGCCTCGGGCGGTTTCGCCCGGGGCCTTTTTTTATGCATTGTTACCGGACGTGGATGCAGTTGAGGCGGGTAAGGTCGCGGGGGTAGTCGAAGCTGTCGTCGTGTTCCGGGGTGTGGCAGCCGAGGCAGGATTGGGCCGGCGGCACCTTGACCATGGCCCGGCTCGGGTCATTGCTGTGGTCGCGCCCCGGACCGTGGCAGGTCTCGCAGCTCACTGCCCGTAAATCCTCGGGCATGGTGGTACTGGCCGGTCCGGTCACGTGGCAAGGCAGGCAGTTGGGGTTGAAATGCTGGTTCCTGGCCCGCAGGGTCTCATAGGCCCTGGCGTGGCGGCTCTGGCGCCAGAAATCCGCCTCGGTGCGGTGGCAGGTGGCGCAGCGCTGCCAGCCCACAAGCGGTCCGGGTGCCGCTGTCTCTTTCTTGTTCCGTTCCATCTGCCTTTTTGCCAACTCCTGGCCCAAAGCGTTGACGGCCTTGGTGGTGTGCTCGACAATGGCCAGCACCGCCGGTTGGTCCGGCAGGTCGGCCCCCAGGCCGAGAAAGCGGTTTTCGGCCATGGCGTTCGCCTGGCCCGCCCCTTTGGCGATCTCTCCGGACAGCCCGTTGATCTCCGCCTGGAGTTCCCTTTCCTGGGCCACCAGTTCCTGGTAGGCCTTGAGCCGGCCAGGATCGTTCCGGTAGAGCACCGCAGGATCGCCCTTGCGCTGGTGGCTGCGGATAAGCCACTGGACGCGGTCCAGCTCGCTGTGTCCGGCCGACAATTGCCTGGCCCGATCCGTGCCCCACTGTTTCGAGGCGCCCCAGTGGACGTCGAGCAGCCCCATGGACTTGCCCTGTTTCTCCGTCTGGAGAATGAGGGTGTTGTTGATCCGGCGCGGCGGCCGGTTGGCGGCGCCGTCGTCGCCAGCCTGGAGGATGAGATGAATCCCCGGATAGCTTCGAGCCACGGCCTCGTTTTCCGCCGGCGGCAGGCCGGAGAGCAGGATGATGCAGTCGGCCCCCTTGAGTTGGGCGAGCGTGCGTGGGATCACCTCCTGCCAGGGCTGGATCATGGCGGGATCTTCGGAACGGAGGGCCGCCCTTGCCGTCGGGCCGGCCAGGGCAAAGAGACCGACCGAGAGTTCGCCGACTTTGCCGAGCCGATGCGCGGGGAAGAGCGGCTTGCCGCTGGCGCGATCCACCAGATCGGCGCTCAACCAGGGAACTTTCTTCTGCTTGGCGAGACCCTGCAGGAAAGGGAGGCCGGCGGCGAGATCCTGGGCAGTGATCCCCACCGCATCGTAGCGCATGAGGCGGTAGGCCTCGGCAATGCCGCTGGCCGTCGCCTTTTCCTGGGGGGCGAGTTCCGGGGTGATGGCGGTGGACTTGAAGAGCAAGCCGCCGCCGTCCACGACCAGCACGGGCCGGTCGCCCTTTCGCATCTTCTCGATCTGGTATGCCTTCTTGGACAGACCGCCCAACTGGTGGCTTTTTCAGCCGCAGGGCGCCAGTTCTCCCCGGACGTCGTTGCCGTAGATCAGGGTGAAGGTGGCGGACCTGGCCGCGGCGCCGGCCAAGCCGGGCAAAAGGGCAACGACCAGGGCGAGGGTGACCGGAAGAACGCGCACTCTCTTCATGAGTTCTTTGCCTCCTTTTTCTCTTTCCGGCGTTGTTGGAGGATCTGCTGCCACTTGGTGAGCCGATCCTTGACCACCGCCTCGTAGCCCCGGTTGGTGGGGTGGTAGTAAGTGCGGCCTTTCAGCTCCGCCGGCAGGTGTTCCTGGGCCACCAGGGCATGGCGGTCGTCGTGGGCATACTGATAGTTCTTGCCGTAGCCGAGTTCGCGCATCAGCCCGGTGGGGGCATTGCGGATATGGAGCGGCACCGGCAGGCTGCCGGTCTTCTTGATGTCGGCCAGCACCGCGTTGTAGGCGGCATACACGGCATTGCTCTTGGGCGCGGTGGCAAGATAGACCACGGCCTGGGCCAGGGCGAGTTCCCCCTCCGGGGTGCCGAGGGTGTGGTAGCTGTCGCGGGCCGCGATGGCAACGGCGAGGGCCTGCGGGTCGGCGTTGCCGATATCCTCCGAGGCGAAGCGGATCAGGCGCCGCGCCACGTAGAGCGGCTCCTCGCCGGCCGCGAGCATCCGGCAGAGCCAGTAGAGGCTGCCGTCCGGGTCGCTGTCGCGCAGGCTCTTGTGCAGAGCGGAGATCAGGTTGTAGTGCTCCTCGCCATCCTTGTCGTAGCGGAGGCTCTTGCGTTGGATCGCCTCCTCCACCAGGGCCAGGGTGATGCGCCGTTCGCCCGCCGCATCGGCCGGGGCGAGATTGGCGGCGATCTCCAGGCTGTTGAGCAGGCGGCGGGCGTCGCCGTCCGCCATCCGCACCAGATGGGTGGCGGCCTCCTCCTCGACGGTGAGGTGGAGTTCCCCGAGTCCTCGTTCCTGGTCCGCCACGGCGTGAGCCAGGATCGCGGCCAGATCCTCCTCGGTGAGTGGATGGAGGACGATGACCCGGCAGCGGGAAAGGAGCGGGGCGATCACATGGAAGGAGGGGTTTTCGGTGGTGGCGCCGATGAGCGTCAGGAGCCCGCTCTCCACGTGGGGCAGAAAACCGTCCTGCTGGCTCTTGTTGAAGCGGTGGATCTCGTCCACAAAGAGGACCGTGGCGACGCCGTCCTTTTCCTTCCGTTCCCGCGCCTGATCGACGATCTGGCGCACCTCCTTCACCCCGGAGAGCACGGCGGAGAAGAAGACGAAGTCGGCGCCGGAGGTCTGGGCGAGGATGCGGGCGAGCGTCGTCTTGCCGCTGCCGGGCGGGCCCCAGAGGAGGAGGGAGGGCAGGTAGTGCTGGCGCACCAGCCGATCAAGCAGCTTGTCCGGGCCGAGCAGGTGGTTCTGCCCCACGAACTCGGCGATGGTCCGCGGCCGCATCCGCTCGGCCAGCGGGATATGGCGGTCCGGGCGGGTCATGGTCTGGGAAGAGCCGCCATCACGGCGTCGGCCATCCGTTCCGCCGAGAAGACCAGGGATTCGAGATCGAGGTAGTCGAGCACCCTGCGGTCGAAGAGCACCTTGACCCGGGCGGGAAAGCCGTCTTCGGGCTCGGCCTGCCAGTAGAGGAGATAGTGGGGCACCCGGGGCAGCACCGGAATGATGACGCCGAGGCTGGCCGCCGCCTCGGGCCGGCGGCTGCCGCCCAACCGTTCCGCGGCTGCGGCGACCAGGTCGAGGGGGAAGGGGGCGCACTCCTCCGCCAGCCGGTTCTCGCAGTAGGTGGCCAGGGTCCGCACCTTGGAGATCGAGTTGGGCAGGCTCTCAAGCCCCACCCAGTCGCCGACGGGAGGAATGCTGCCGCCGGAGTGGACGTAGTTGTAGAGCAGGATCTGGTCGCGGGGGTCTTCCGGCGCCCCGCCGTCGAGCAGGATGCCCCTTTTCGCCAGGGTCACCTCCTGGCCCAGATAACGGAAGCGGAGGATGTCCGGCTCGGTTCTGTTCCAGCCGGCGCCCAATGGCGCCGCTAAGGCGCCGAAATCAAGGGGGGCGATCTTTTCCTTCAGCTGCTCGATGAGCTGGAGATCCCGGGCCTGATGGAGCTGTTCCTCGTGGATCGTGGCTGCTTGCGGCAGCTCAAGGCCGGTGAGGTCGAGAAAGGGGCAGCTTTTCGGGTCGGCCACGCCCTTGACCGCCAGGGCGGCAAAGGCGAGGCAGGTGGGATGACCGCACTTCCCGCAGTTCGACCTGGGCGTGCGTTTGACCAGTTCCAGCGGGGTGATCATTTGTGCAGCCTGTGGCAATTCCTGGTCTGCTGGTTGACGGAATCCACCAGCGCGCTGGCCGTGGCCAGGTCGCCGGCCATGGCGGCGTCGAGGCAGCGGTTCACCGCGGCGCCGCACGCCTGCCAGTCGGCGGCCCAGGCGGCCGGGGTGTAGAGCCGGTACTCGTCGAGCAGGCGGCGGAGCTTGGCCGCATCGCCTCCGCCGGGCTGGGCGCTGGCGTTGATCCGGCCGCTCACCTCCTTCCAGAGGCGGGCGATTTCCTTTTTCATGCTCCTGCCCGCAGGCGGCATCTCCACCGCCGGTGACTGCCGCCTGGCCGGCGGAGGCGTGATCGTGCCGGGAGCGGTTTGGGTGAGCGGCACCTTGAAGGCGAGGGTGAAGTAGGCCCGCTCCTCCTTGACCTTGCGTTTGGTCTTGAGGAAAAGCGGCTCGCCCACGGCAACCGTGGCCCCCTCCACCTCGATGACTCCCTGTTCGAGCTGGCTGGCGATCTGGCGCAGTTCCATGGCCAGGGTTTTGAGGTCGATGTCGGTCTGGACGGATTTTTTGCTCATGTCGTGGAGTGGAAGGGGAGAAGCGACCGTGCCCCCCTCCTTACGTACACAATAGGGCATGGTCATCAAAAGTAAAGGGAAAAGGGCGGGCCGGTACCCTTAGCGGGGGGCGATCACCACGGCGGTGATGTTGTCCCGGCCGCCGGCGGCGTTGGCGCGGGCGATCAGGATGGCGCACGCCTCTTCGAGCGAGGGCGTGGCCAGCAGAATGGCGTGGATCTCCGGGTCCGACACCATGGACCAGAGGCCGTCGGTGCAGAGCAGCACCTGTTGGTCTGTCGTGAGGTCGAGCCGGTGGTATTCCGGATCCTGCTGGAAGGGGAAGCCGATGGCCATGGTCACCACCGGCCGGGGGGGTTTGGGCTCGCTGGCGTCGCCGGGGGGCTGGTAGATCACGCCGGTGTGGTCGGTGGTGATCTGGCGGATGTCCGCCAGATCCACGAGGTAGCAGCGGGCATCGCCGGCGTGGCAGATGTGCAGCGTGGCGCGATCCAGGAAGGCCGCCACCAGGGTGCAGCCCATGCCGCGATAGGCGGGCTCGTATTCGGCGGCATCCATCACCGCCCGGTTGGCGTGGTGCAGACCTGCGATCAGGCTGTGTCTGGTTTCTTCGTCGTGGCCGCGCATCCGCCGGATGCGGGCCGGGGTGAAAAATTCGATCAGGGCCTCGATGGCGAGCCGGCTCGCCACCTCGCCGGCATTGTGGCCGCCCATGCCGTCGGCCACCAGATAAAGCCCCCGTTCGGGCAGGATGGCGAAGCTGTCCTCGTTGTGGTCGCGTACCTTGCCGGTGTCGGTGCGACCGAAGGCCGCATAGCGCGAACGACGCGGCCATATCCTCTGCAAGAAGTCGAACATGCCTCTCCCTTGACCGTTCACTCGAAGGCGAGCCGGTAGATCACCATCCAGAGGATCACGGCGCCGTCCTTGCGCCCGGCCAGGAAGGTATGAGGCCGCGGCCCCTGTGCCAGGCTGTAGATCCCGTCGCCGCGGCCGTCCAGGGTCAGCAGGTTGTCGCCGCTCTCCGCGTCCCACACCTTGATGATGTCGTCCTCGCAGCCCGAGATGATCGTCCGGTTGTCGGCCAGCGCCAGCACCGAGGTGATCGCCTCCTCGTGCGCCTTGATGGTCTTGAGGCAGCGGCCGGTCTGCCGCTCCCAGATCTTGAGGTGGCGGTCGGTGCTGGCCGAGACCAGGAGGCGCCCGTCCGGGGAGAGCGACAGCGAGGTGACCGGCATGGCATGGGCTTCGAGGATGCGGGTGCACTCCTTGCCGCCCTCTTCCCAGAAGCGGATCTTGCCGTCGTCACTGCCGGTGGCCAGATCCAGTCCCTTTTCAAAGAAGGTGAGCGAGCGGATCGCTCCACCCTCCAGGATCGAGACGCAGGTCTCCGGGCCGGTGCCGAGCTTGCGGACCTTGAGCATGCCGTCGGTGCCGCCGGAGGCGAGATACCTGGCGTTGGGGCTGAAGGCCAGCGCCGTTACCGGGCCCTTGTGATTCTGCTCGCTGGAGAGCAGCTTGCCGGAGGCCGGGGCCAGCAGCCGGACCTGGCCGTCCTCGGTGCCCACCGCCAGATGGGTGCCCTTGGGGCAGGCGACCATCGCCCTGACCGGTTTGCCCTGGCCGAAGAAGACGACCTGCTGCTTGCCGCCGAGATCCCGCAGGATGATCTGGCCGTCCTCGCCCGCGGCGACGATGCGGCGGCTTTTGGGAACGTGGGCCAGGGAGGTGGCCGGGCAGCCGAAGCCCCGCAGGGAGAGAAAACGCTGGGCCCCGACCACCGCTTCCTTCCGGGCGCCCCAGAGCAGCCGTTCGTACGCGTGGTTGTAAAATTTGTCCTTGCGGAAGCCGGTGTTGGCCCAGGCGGTCATCAGCACGTCGTGGCACGCCTTGTGGCGCTTGTTGTCGAGGTGGTCCTGGATGTTGCGCTGCACCGAGAGCTGCAACTGACCCTCGCGGAAGACCTCCAGGGTGTTCTTCGGCACGCAGAGGCGGAATTCCGGGTATTTTTTGAGTTTCCCGCCCTTGGCCTCCTGCCTGGCCGCGGCCTCCAGCTCGTCGAGGCCCGGGAGATCGGGGGTCCGTTTGCGGGTGGCCTCGATCTGTCGCAGGGTGCGCTCCGTGCTGGTCTTGCCGAAGCGCCACTTGAGCAGGATCATGTTGTAGATCGCCTCGGGCAGCATGTCGTTGATTTCGAGGGTCTGCTGGAGGCACTGGCCGCCCTCCTTCACCTCCCCGAGTTCGATGAGCGACACGGCCCGGTTGTTGAGGAAGTCGGCGCGCAGGTCGATCCTGGGCAGTTCGGCATAGGGGCAGGGGGTATTGAAGGCGGCGGCATACGCCTCGTTGAGATCGGCGCGCAACTCGGCAAAATTCTGGTAGCGCTCCTCCGGGGCAAAGGCCACGCATTTCTTGAGCGCCCGCTTGAGCGCCGGCGGAAAGACCACCTTGGGCGCCACCGGAGTGGGCGCCGGGATCGGCGCCTTGATCCGGTTGTCCTTGTACGGCTTCTTGCCGCAGAGCATCAGCCAGAGGCAGAGACCAAAGGAGTAGATGTCGGTGCGCTGGTCCACGCCGTGGGCGTTGCGGAACTGCTCCGGCGAGGCGTAGCCCGGGGTGCCGCGGAAGCCGATGGTGGCGTCCTCGGGCCCTTCCTGCTTGAGGGTGGCCGGCTTTTCCTCCTCGCCCCGGTTGCTCGCGGAGAGCAGGATGCCGAAGTCGGTGATCTTCACCAGGGAACTTTTGGTGATGAGGATGTTGTGGGGCTTGATGTCGCGGTGGATGATGCCCCTGGCGTGGGTGTACTCCATGCCGTGGCAGAACTGGATGGCCAGCGAGAGCGCGGTACGGAGGTTGCGGCAGCGACCCTCCTCGATCCAGTCGGTGAGGCTGCCGCCGTCGATGTATTCGATGAAGAGGTGGGGCACCTTGTTGAGCGAGAGCACGTAATAGCAGGTGGCGATGTTGGGATGCATGCCCATGCGGATCCAGCTGTTCGCCTCGGTGAGGATCCGCTTCATCCCCTCGCGGTCGGCCAGCACCTCGGGGCGCGGCGACTTGATCGCCATGGGGATACCCCAGCCCAGATGGTCGCAGATGTAGATCTTGCCCATGGAGCCGGCCATGACCTGCTCCACCCGGTAGCGCTCCATGATGACGTCGCCGGGTTCCCAGCTCGGAATCTCCGGTAGTGGAACCGGGGCGGGCTGGCCGGGGACGATGACGGTGGCGTCGTCGCCGGAGGCCGCACGGGGGGGAACTCCCTTGCGCAGCAGCCGTTCACCGTTGATGCTCACCTCGTTCAGCTTGGTGGCGGTCCAGGAGGATTGGGGCACCAGGAAGAATTTGTCCTTCCTGCTCACCACGAAGCACTGGGCCTTGGCGACCAGGAAGCCGGTGACGGTGAGGTCGCTCGCCGGATCCTTGCCGATCTTGACGCTGCTTTTTCCCTTGAGGGAAAGCTCCTTCGGGTTCGCCTCGCCCGCGATGACCAGGAGCTTGTGGTCCGCCTGGCTGGCCTGCGGCTGTTCGCGCGGTTGCGGCCGGGCGGCGCCGCTCACGAAGACGGTCTGATCGTCGAGGTCCATGGCGGTGCTGTAGGATTTCGACACCTGTTCGCCCGCCACGTGCTCGGCCACCAGCCGGAACTTGCCGACGGTGATGGTGTCCTTCTCCGTGACCGGCACGGTGCCCGAGATCCTCTCCCCGTTCACCGTGGTGCCGTTGGTGCTGCCGAGATCGGTCAGAAAATGGACCCCGCCTTTGAGTTCCAGGGCGGCGTGCAACCGCGAGATCGCGGTGTTGTCGATGGAGACGTCCGCTTCCTCGCTGCGGCCGATGGTGAGCTTGGTGCCTTCATGGATGGTGAAATGGGTGATGACGCGGTCGTGCAGCATCAACGTCCAGTCGCTCTTGGTATAGTCACCCAGATTGATGGTCTGTTCCTCGCCCATGGTCGCTGTCGTCCTGTTCGGGATTGGTGGCCGGTTTTGATCCTTGCCTTTGGGGAAGGCGCGATATTATGATGGGGCAGGCGAGGGCCTCGGTCGAAATCGCGATGCCATCGGCAGGTGGCGTTGGTGCTGCCGCGAAACCGCCTCTCTGCGCGCTTCCCAACTCAGAGCGTAGCACAACTTTTTGGGCCTGTATAATAAAAAAAGTGCCTCAAAATAGTTTTTTAGTATAAATTTTGTATAATTAACCAAGATTGTCCCGAACAACGGAACTCACTCTCAGCCCCAGGGGGCCGCTGTTGATGACCGAAAGCGCCAAGCCGGAAAACCGCCCGAAGCAACCCAGCGCCAAGCTGGCCGAGATCTTCGCCAAGATGAACATGAGCGAATTGCCGGCCATGTCGCACAACGTGCAGGAGCTGATCTCGCTCACCCACAGCACGAGGAGCGCGGCCTACGAGCTGGCCAAGGTCATCCTCAAGGACTACTCCCTCACCAAGAAGGTGCTCCAGGTCGTCAACTCCGCCTACTACTCGCTGGGCCGGCCGGTCAACTCCATCTCCAAGGCGGTGACCATCCTCGGCTTCGATGCGGTGCGGGATCTGGCCACCGCCATCGCCCTGTTCGAGGATTTCATCCGTGCCGGCCTCGAAAAGGACACCATCAGCAAGATCCTTACCCGTTCCTTCCTGAGCGCCATCCAGGCACGGGATCTGGCCTTCGAGAAGGACTTCAAGGTGATGCCGGAGGAGGCCTTCATCTGCGCCCTGCTCCACAACCTGGGCAAGATCATCGTCTGCCTCTACCTGCCGGACCGCTACCGCGAGATCGAGGAGAAGATCAAGGCGGGCATGGCCCCGAACAAGGCGGCCAAATCGGTGCTCGACGACCTCACCTTCGAGGAGATCGGCGTCGAGGTGGCGGCCTTCTGGAACCTTTCCGAGCGGGTCATCGCCTCGATGAAGATCGAGCCGGACCAGCCGCGCGACATCTACGACGCCATGGGCTATCTGCAGAACCTCTCCAGCTTTTCCAACCAGCTGGTGGATTATATCTGCGAGGAGAAGAACCTGGACGACCTGATGGCCATCTACGGCGACCGGCTCGCCATCGGCAAGGAAGAGGCCCTGGTGGTGGTGAACCGCAGCGTCGAGGCCTCGGAGGAGATCTCGGACTCCATCCGTTACGGCCTCTCCAAACTCAAGATGCGCAGCCGGCTCCGCTACGCCGAGGATGTGGTCCGCAACCCGGAGCGGGCCAAGAAGCGCAAACTGCAGGAGGTCGAGGAGGAGCCGGAGGGAGGCGAGGCGAGGGAAGAGACGGTGGAGGTGCTCGACGAGCTGGCCATCAGCCAGGACAAGTCGATCAACGACTTCATCCACGACATCACCGAAACCCTGATGGGGCCCTTCAACATCAACGACTTCTACATCAACCTGCTGGAGGGGCTCTACCGCGGCATCGGCTTCGACCGGGTGCTCCTGGCCATCATGAGCATCCAGGCCGACAAGAAGGTGCTGGTGGGGCGCTTCGGCTTGGGCGACATCGACCCGGCCGGCATCACCAATTTCGAGTACAATCTGAACGTCCCCGGGGTCATCCCCCAGGCCTTAAAGAGCGGCAAGGACATGGCGGTGCCGCCCAACACCCCGGGCGCCTTTCCCGAGAGCATGAAGTATCTCTTCAAGGACCGTACCGTCTATCTCTTCCCCATCTGCCTCGACGGCAAGCCCATCGGCATGATCTACCTCGACCGCAAGAAGGGGCGGCCCAAGCTCGATGCCGGGATGGTCAAGGCGACCCGCCTTTTCCGCGACTTCGCCGTCATGGCCATCCGCAAGCTGCGCGGCGGCAAGAAGTAGCTCCTGCCGCCGGTTCTCTCCGGCCGCAAGCGGCAGCAGCCATCCTGCCCCGGGATCAGGACATCTTCTCCAGCCGCTCGATGGTGTCGAGCAGCTCCTTGGCCTTGCGCCTGATGGCGCTGCCTTCGGGCTGGTCCCGCATCGCCTCTTTCAGATGGAAGCGCGCGGTCTTCACGTCCCCCTCGTACCAGTGGTAGACTCCGAGATGGTAATGGCCGGCCGGTTTGTCGCCCTGGGCCGATTTGATCTGGCCGATCCGGTAGTGCAGGCGGGAAAGGTCGGGCTGGGTGGCGAGCAGCTGCTCGAAGATGGCGAGCGCCCTGGCCTGTTTGCCGCTCTGCTGGAGGGCGACGGCCTGGTTGAAGAGGGCGTAGGCATTGTCGGGTTCGCGTTGTGTCGCCTGGTTCAGGACATCCAGGGCCCGCTCCTGCCGGCCAGACTCCAGATAGAGCACGCCGAGGTCGGCGAGCAGGATGGCGCGCTCCGGGAAACGCTGCCGCACCAGCCCCAGTTCCGCCTCGGCCTTGGCATAGTCGCGGTTGGCGAGGTAGAGTTGGGAGAGGCCGTAGTGGAGCATGGCGCCCTCCAGGGTGGCGATGTCGGCGTTCCGCGCCTTGTTCAGCAGGAGGGGCAGAAGATCCTGCGGCTCCTTGGTGAGGGCCAGCAGGCGGTACTTGATGCGCTGGAAGGCGAAGTCGTCCGCCGGCTTGAAGGCCTTGGGCAGCGGCTCCTGGTAGATGCGGTCCTCGATGTAGTTGTAGCGGTTCTCCGGCTCCGGGTGGGTGAGGAGATAGGGCGGCACCTTGCCCTGGCGGTAGCGGGTGATCCTGCGCATCTTCTGGAGCATGCCGAGCATCTCGCTGGGGTCGCGCTGGTCCGCCACCATCCAGGTGAAGGCGAGACGATCCGCCTCTTCTTCGTCCTGCCGGCTGAACTGGAGCTGCATGGTGGTGCCGGCGGCCAGCGACCCGGTCATCAGCGCCTGGCCCAAGGGGCCGGCGCCCATGGCCAGACCGGCCAGGGCCAGGGCAGCGGTGCCGGCGCTGACCACTTTCGATTTGTTCAGGCGGTCGGCATAGTGGCGGCTCGCGGCGTGGCCCACCTCGTGGGCCATGACGCTCATGAGTTCCCCTTCGGTCTCGGTCACCTCGATGAGACCGGAGTGGAGGAAGATCAGGCCGGAGGGCGCGGCAAAGGCGTTGAACTCCCGGTTGTTGATGACGAAGAAGTGGTAGTCGAAGAACTGGGGCCCGGCCATGGTGAGGATTTCCCTGCCCAGGCCGTTGACGTACTGGGTGATGTCCGGGTCGTCGAGCAGCTTGAACTCGCGGCGAACCAGGGAGAGGAGCTTTTCGCCGAGTTCCTTCTCCTCGCCCACGGTGAAGGCGGCGGCAGGGGCCGCCGGGGTGAGCGGCAGGGCCACGATCACGAAAAGGCAGACGATTTTCCGCAAGACCCTGCTGAGGCTGGTCACGATTTTCGCGGTGCGCGGTGGTGGGCTTTGCGTAGGATTTGTTTGCATTCTCTGTCACTATAATTATGATGGGTTTGAAATGCCACTACTTGTTCGCCCTGCCTGCCATTCGCCCCTGAAGAGCACTGAGCCGCGCCATGCTGCGTGAACTGCGGATCACCAACCTCGCCCTGATCGAGGAACTCCGGCTGACGCTGGATGCCGGCCTTGCGGTCTTGACCGGCGAGACCGGCGCCGGCAAATCGATCGTTCTCCAGGCGATCCATCTTCTGGCCGGCGGCCGGGCCGCGGCGGGCTGGGTACGCACCGGCGCCGAGGCAGCCGCCGTGGAGGCCCTGTTCGAACTCTCCGGCCATCACGACGAACTCCGCGCCCAGCTCGGCGAAATGGGAATCGAGGTGGAGGACGACCTCATCATCCGGCGCCAGATCGAGGCCAAGGGCAAGAGCCGTTTCTACCTGAACGGTGCCCTGGCTACGGCCGCCGCGGTGGGCGAGGCCATGGAGGGGTTGCTCAGCGTGGCGAGCCAGCACGACCACCAGCGGCTGCTGGTGCCGCGCTACCATCTCGACTTCCTCGATGCGGTGGGCGACCTCGCTCCGCTGCGGCAGGAGATGGCCGCGGCCTACGAGGCGTGGCTTGCGGCCAAGGCGCGTTGCGACGAACTTCGCGACCAGGAGCGGGACAAGGAACAGCGCCGCGATTTTCTCGCCTTCCAGTGCCAGGAGATCGGCGAGGCTGCCCTGGTTGCGGGCGAGGACGAGGCCCTGGCCGTGGAGCGCGACCGGCTCAAATCCTCCGACGAGTTGACCCGCCTCGGCCAGATGAGCCATGCGGCCCTCTCCGAGGAGGTGGTGGCCCAGCTCGCCATGGTGCGCAAGCACCTCGAGCAGATGGCCAGCCTCGATCCCGGTGTCGCCCCCCTGGCCGACGAGGTGGCCGGATCTTCCTACCAGCTCGAGGAGAGCCTGCTGGCCCTGAGCCGCTATCTCGACACCATTCCCAACGATCCGGCCCGGCTCGACGAGGTCACCGCCCGCATCGATCTCTTGCAGCGGCTCAAGCGCAAGTACGGCCCCTCCCTCGACGAGGTCATCGCCTTTGGCGCGACCGCGCAGGAGGAACTGGAGCGGCTGGAATCCATGGAGGCGGAACTCGCCCTCCTTGGCCGGGAAATGGCGGCCCGCGAGGCGGTGGCGCGGGAAAAGGCCGCGCAGCTCGGGGCCGCCCGCCGCGCGGTGGCGGCCGGTCTTGAGGGTCGGGTGCGGGCGGAGCTGATCTCCCTCTGCTTCGAGCAGGCGGAGTTCGCGGTCCACTTCCACGACACCACCCACGACCTCGACCATCTTACCCGCCTGGGCTGGGACCGGCCCGAATTCGTCTTTTCCGCCAACCCCGGCGAGCCGTTGAAGCCGGTGGCCAAAATCGCTTCCGGCGGCGAGCTTTCCCGCCTGCTGCTCGCCTTGAAATCTCTGCTCGCGAGGCAGGACCAGGTGGAGACCGTGATCTTCGACGAGATCGACGCCGGCATCAGCGGCAAGGCCGCAGAGGCCGTCAGCCGCAAGATCAGGGAGCTGGCCGATCACCATCAGGTGCTCTGCATCACCCACCTGCCGCCCATTGCCGCCGCGGCCCACGCCCACTTCCTGGTGGCCAAGTCGGTCGAGGGCGAGCGGACCCGGACCAGCGTCACCGTCCTCACCCAGGAAGAGCGGGTGCAGGAACTGGCCCGCATGATCGCCGGCGACTCGGTCACCGAAAAGACCCTGGCCTTTGTCCGGGAACTCCTTGGCCGGAACCAATAGCCATGACCACCGCCTTGGCGCTTTTCTCCGGGGGGCTCGACAGCATCCTCGCCTGCCGGCTCGTTGCCAGTCAGGGCCTCCGCGTGGTCGCGCTGCGTTGCGTCACCCCTTTCTTCGGCTACGATCTGCTGGCCGAGGAGGAGGCCTATCGCGAGAAAATGCGGGAACTCTACGGCATCGAGGTGGCGCTCCGCGACGTGAGCGAACCCTACCTCGCCATGCTGCGCCATCCGCCCCACGGCTACGGCAAGAACTTCAACCCCTGCGTCGATTGCAAGATCCTGCTCATGCGCACCGCGCGCGAGACGATGGCCGAGTATGGGGCCGAACTGCTCATCTCCGGCGAGGTGCTCGGCCAGCGCCCCATGTCCCAGCGGCTCGATACCCTGCGGGTCATCGAGCGGGACAGCGGCTGCGAAGGGTTGCTGGTCCGTCCCCTGTGCGCCAAGGGACTGGCGCCCACCAAGGCGGAACTCGCCGGCCTCATCGACCGCGAACAGCTCCTCGCTTTCCGGGGCCGGAGCCGGCAGCCGCAGATGGAGCTGGCCGCCAGATTCGGCATCACCGATTACCCGAGCCCGGCGGGCGGCTGCGTGCTCACCGATCCGATCCAGGCCCAGCGCATCGCCTCCTTCTACGCGGAGCACGACCCGGTTACCGTGGCCGACATCCGCCTCCTTTTGGCGGGCCGCCATTTCCGCCTGCCCCACGGCGGTTGGCTCGCCATGGGGCGGAGGGAGGAGGAGAACGACCGGCTGCTCGACCGCGCTCTGCCCACCGACTGGGTTCTCACCCTGGCGGACCGGCCGGGCCCCACCGGGGTGCTCCGTTTTGCCGAACACCCGGAAGACTTCGCCGTTGCTGCCGGACTTGTGGCGCGCTATGGCAGGAAGGGAGACGAGGGGGCAATGGAGATGCGGGTGCTCTTTGGTCGGGGAGGGGAGAGACGGGAGATTTTCGCGATACCGCTGGCCGAGGCGGCCTACGGTCCCTGGCGGCGGTAGCGATCACTCATAATGCGACCACATGCGGATGACCTTGACCGTCTTGATGTCGTCCAGCACCTGATAGACCAGCCGATGCTGGATGTTGATCCGGCGGGAGCAGGCTCCGGCAAGGTCGCCGACAAGTTTTTCAAAGGGTGGCGGATTCTGGAAGGGATTTTTCGCGAGGAGTGCGAGGAGTCGTTCGGCCTGGGGTTTGAGGCCGGAGTGCGCCAGCTTTTTGGCGTCCTTCTGCGCCTGCCTGGTAAAGACCAGCCGCCATTTTACCATGTCAGGCGCTCGTCACACTTCTCCACCGGCGTCTTAAGGCCCTTCTGAATGGATTCGCGCATGCCGGGGATGGCGGTGAGGTAGAGGGTTTCCTGAATGGCCCGCCAGTCTTCTTCGGCGATCAGCACCGCCGAATGGCGTTTGCCCACAATCTGCACCGGGGTGTGGGATTCAGCCACGTCATCGACGAGACTGTAGAGATTTTTGCGGGCTTCGGTGGCGGAACATGTGGTCATGCGGCGAACCTCCTGTCGTACGCAATATCGTACGACAAAGACTGTTTCATGTCAAGCGGTATTCTGGTAAGGGGAGTGGGCTGCTACTGTAGCCCGTATTTCTGCATTTTGTTCTGGAGGGTCTTGCGGGTGATGTTGAGGCGGCGGGCGGCCTCGCTCTTGTTGCCGTCCGTCTCGCTCAAGGTCTTGGCGATCACCTGTTTTTCCGCCTCTTCGAGGGACGAGGGCACCGAGGCTATGGCGCTCGCCCCACCGTCCCCAGCCCACCGCTGCACCGTGAGCGGCAGGCTCGTCTCGTCGAGGTAGTCGCCGCGCATCAGGATCACTCCCCGTTCCATGGCATTTTCCAGCTCCCGCACGTTGCCCGGCCAGGGGTAGTGGCGCAGCAGATCCATGCAGCGGGGGGTGATGCCCGCCACCTGGCGCCGGTTCTTGGCCGCGTACTTGGCCACGAAGTGGTCGGCCAGAAGGGGGATATCCTCGCGCCGGTCGCGGAGCGGCGGGACGTGGAGGGTCACCACGTTGAGCCGGTAGTAGAGATCCTCGCGGAAGGTGCCCGCCTTCACCGCCTCCTCCAGCACCCGGTTGCTGGCCGCCACCACCCGCGCATCGACCCTGATCGTCTCCTGGCCCCCCACCCGCTGGATCTCCTGCTCCTGCAAGACCCGCAACAGCTTGGCCTGCATGGCCGGCGAGGTCTCGCCGATCTCGTCGAGGAAAAGGGTGCCGTGGTCGGCCTGGACGAACTTGCCCTCCCGCCTGCGGTCGGCGCCGGTGAAGGCCCCTTTCTCGTGGCCGAAGAGTTCCGATTCGAGCAGGGTCTCCACCAGGGCCGCGCAGTTCACCTTGACCAGGGGGCCGTTCTTGCGGGCGCTGTTGTGGTGGAGGGCCGAGGCGATCAGCTCCTTGCCGGTGCCGGACTCGCCGGCGATGAGCACCGTGGCCTCGGTGGGCGCCACATAGCCGAGCATCTCCAGGAGTTCGACCATGGGCTGCGACTGGCCGATGATCCCCATGGTGTCGAGGGGTGGCCGGTCGGGGTGGCGTCCCTTGGCCTTTTCCTCCGCAACCTCGCGGTGGTCCAGGGCCTTGGCCATGGTAAGCCGCAACCGCTCGAAATCGAGGGGCTTGGTGAGATAGTCGTGGGCCCCTTTTTTCATCGCCTCCACCGCCGCATCCACCGAGGAGTAGGCGGTCATGATGATCACCGGGATGGCCGGGTTGTAGGCGTGGATGCGGCTCAAGGCCTCCATGCCGTCCATCTTCGCCATGCGCACGTCCATGAGGATGGCGTCGAAGGGGCGGGTTTCCACCGCCGCTACCGCCGTGGTGCCGTCGTCCGCCTCCTCCACCTGCCAGCCCCACTCCCCGAGCATGGCGCGGAGCATGTAGCGGTGGGTGGTGTCGTCGTCAACCACCAGGATGGTGATGGGATTCTTGCCCTGCATGGGAGCAGGATAATCCGCCCGGCCGCTCCGGGCCAGTGAAATTTTCCCGGCCAGCCCGGGTCGTTTCGACGTGCGGGCGCGGCGAATCAGGGTCTTTTTCCTGCTGGCCTTCGGTCGGCAACTTTTATAGAATGGACGTGTTGCTTTTTCCATCCTTCCCTGTCCACTTCTTTAAGGAGAGCGTATGCGCTACTCAATCGTGGTGCCGGCCCTGTTGCTGTTGCTCGCTCCGGCCCAGGCCATGGCCGAGCGGATCGCCGTGCGCGAGGGGGTGCTCCGCCAGAGCCCGTCGCCCTTTGGCGCCATCAAGAGGAAACTCCCCTACGACACCGAGGTGACGGTCGCCAGGAAGCAGGATGGCTGGGTGCTCGTCTCGGCGCCGGAGAACGGCTGGCTGCATGCGTCCGCGGTTTCGGAAGGCAAGGAGTCGTTGCGCATGGCGCCGGGCAAGGCGAGCCGTGCCGGAGCGGTGGCCGAAAAAGAGGTGGCCCTGGCCGGCAAGGGCTTTGACAAGAATGTCGAGGCGGCCTACCGCAAGGAGCACGCGCAACTCCGCTACGATCTGATGGACCAGGTCGAGCGGATCACGGTGCCCGAGGCGGAGGTGAAGAAGTTTGCCGAGGCCGGCGACAGAGGAGGGGCGCGATGAGGATGCGAAATGCGATTGCCGCTTTGTTGCTGGTTGCCGCCACCGGCTGCGTGGCCGCCGAGGAGTTCGGCAAGCAGGTCGGCGCCAATCTCCTGGCCGCCACCGGGGTGGTGACCCACGAAGAGGCCAGTTCCCTCATCGATACCTCGATCAAGATCAGCGAGGCGGTGCAGGATCTCACCCCGGAGCAGGAGTACTACATCGGCCGCACCGTGGGGGCCACCATTCTGCAACAGTATCCTCTGCACGAGGAGCCGCAGGCGACCAGATACCTCAATCTGCTGGGCCAGACGCTGGTCAAGGTCTCGGGCGCCGCCGAGACCTTCAGCGGCTACCATTTCGTGGTGCTCGATTCGCCGGAGATCAACGCCTTTGCCGCGCCCGGCGGCTTCGTCTTCGTCACCCGCGGCATGCTCCGCCTCTGCAAGAACGAGGAGATGGCGGCCGCGGTGCTTGCCCACGAGATCGCCCATGTGGAATTGAAGCACGGGTTGAGCGCCATCAAGACCTCGCGTCTTACCTCGGCCACGGCGCTTTTGGCGGTGGAGGGGGCGAAAAGCGCCGGTTCGCCGGAGTTCAAGCAGTTGACCGCCCTCTTTGGCGAAAGCATCCAGGACGCGGTGACCACCCTGGTGGACAGGGGCTATTCCCGCTCCACCGAGCTGGAGGCGGATCGCGTTGCCGCGCAGATCCTCGAACGGAGCGGGTACGAGGCCGCACCGCTCCTGACTCTGCTGGAGGCCATGGAGCGGGCCAATCAGGAGCAGGGCGGCTTTGCCTTCCTGAAAACCCATCCCGCCCCCACCGACCGGCTCGCGGAATTGCGGGCCAGCAAGCCGGACGCCTCTGCCGTGTTCCCATCGCCGGAGTATCGGCGCAAGCGTTTTCGCGCCGCCCTTGGGGATGTCTGACGCCAGATTGCGGCGTCTGCTGGCAGGGCTGCTGCTCGGCGCGGTTGCCGCGGCGGCCGCCTTGGGCGGCTGGGCCAGCGGGGTGCTGCACCCCTTCGAGAACCTGACCTGGTCGTGGCGGGTGCGGCTGCTCGCAGCACCAGGTCCGGCCACGGAACGGATCCGCATCATCACCCTCGACCAGGCCTCCCTCGACTGGGGCCGCACGGAAAACGGCCTCGGCTGGCCCTGGCCGCGGGAGACGTATGCCTATCTGCTCGATTTTCTGGCGCGGGCCCAACCGCGGGCCATCGCCTTCGACGTCCTCTTCAGCGAACCCTCGGTTTACGGCATGGAGGATGACCAGCGGTTGGCCGAGCGGGTCCGGCAGAGCGGCAGGGTAGTGCTGGTCCATAAGGCCGCCGCGCCGGGCCAAGGGTTGCTCCCGGAACTTGCCTCCGGCGCCGCTGCCCTGGCCTATGTGGGCGAGGCGCCGGACGGCGACGGCATCTTCCGCCGCCTGGTGCTGCGGCATAAGGACGGCCGCCTCTCCCTGGCCCTGGCCACGTTGCTGGCCGGATCGAGGCAAACGCCGCCGGTCGTGGCGGCGGACCACCCCTATCTGCTCCGCTACCGTGGCCCGGCCGGTACCTTCCCCACCTGGTCGCTGGCCGCGATCATCCGCTCGGAACTCTTGCTTCGCGAGGGCAAGAGGCCGACCGTCGATCCGTCCCTGTTCCGTGACAGCTCCGTCTTTCTGGGTTTTTCCGCGCCCGGACTCCTCGACCTCCGTGCCGCCCCCACCGACGGGGTGATGCCGGGGGTGGAGATCCATGCTACCGCGCTCAGCAATCTCCTGGCCGGCGACTTTCTCGCCGAGGTCGGCTGGTTCGTCGTCGGGCTCACTACCTTCCTGTTCGCCCTCGTCACCGGCGTGGGGATCGTGCTGGCCGGCCGGCCCCTGCCATCCCTGGCCCTCTTCGCCGGGCTGGCGCCCTTGCCGTTGGCAGCCGGTTATGCCGCTTACGGGCTCGGTTACTGGCTGCCGGTGGTGCCGCCCACCGTGGCCATCGTCAGCGCAGCCACCTGCGCCTTTCTCTGGAACCAGGCCACCGAGGGACGCCAGCGCAGCTACCTCAAGAAGGTCTTTGCCCAGTACCTCCATCCCTCGGTGATCGAACAGCTTCTGGCCGACCCGCGTCAGCTTGCCCTCGGGGGCCAGAAGCGGGAATTGACCGTCTTCTTTTCCGATCTTCAGGGATTTACCTCCATCTCGGAGCGATTGGGGCCGGAAGAACTCACTGCCCTTCTCAACGACTATCTTTCCGAGATGAGCGAGATCGTCCTTGCCGAGGAGGGCACCATCGACAAATACGAAGGGGATGCGATCGTCGCCTTCTGGAACGCGCCGCTCGACCAGCCGGACCATGCCAGTCGGGCGTTGCGGGCTGCGGTGCGTTGCCAGGAGCGGCTGGAAGCGTTGCGGGCACGTTACCGCGAAAAATATGGCGCAGATCTTCGCATGCGGATCGGCATCAACAGCGGGGCTGCGGTGGTCGGCAACATGGGCTCGGCGCGGCGCTTCAACTACACCGTGCTTGGCGACGCGGTCAACCTGGCGGCCCGACTCGAAGGGCTCAACAAACTGTTCGCCTCATCTGTCTTGTTGAGCGAGGCCACGGCGCGGCAGACGGGTGGTGCCGTCCCCCTCTGCGAGGTGGGAACCGTGCGGGTGGTGGGGAAGAGCACGCCGACGAAACTCTTTACCCCGTGGGCCGGGAAAGAGGGGGATCGCGAACGGTTCCAGCAGGCTGTGGCCCTTTTCGGACAGGGTGATTTTGCCGCGGCCCGCGAGATCTTCGCCGCCCTGTCGGCGGCAACCCCCATTGCCGGCCGCTATGCCGAACGGTGCGACCAGCTGGTGACCACTCCACCCCCGGCGTGGGACGGAGTGGTCACGCTCACCGAAAAATGATCTCCCGCCAACGCCCCGTGTTGCCGATAAAACCCTTGCCCTTGCCCATAAACCCTGCTATATCTGGGCCAAACGCCATAAAGGCCACCTTAGCTCAGTTGGTAGAGCAACTGATTCGTAATCAGTAGGTCGCCGGTTCGACTCCGGCAGGTGGCTCCACAAAAAGAAGGGATTCCAAGCTGCGGCCTGGAATCCCTTTTCGTTTTGGCGGCCTTGCGTCTGGTGCGTCGCGTGCGGCCACGCGGCCGACAGCACCATGGTGAACGGGCGAACCGTCGCAGTTGGCGATGTCCTTGGCTCTCCTGTGATTCTGGTCAACAGTTTCTGGCGGGTTCGCCATTTACTTGGGGATTCCCGTGGCGCTCCTCTCAGAACCGGGCGTGATAAAAGCGGGCAACAGGCCGCTGTAGCCGGTTGTTGCGGAGATGTTGTCTGCGGCTGGGGGGATGGCATGGGAATTGCTCACCGCTGAGGGGCAAGCAGTGGAAGCCCCGACGGGTTGGAATATCAATAAAGGAATAACGTTGCGCTATGGAAAAGAGAGTGAGTATGCGGGCAAGGCTTGTTGGCAGGAAAAAGATGTTTGGCGTTGTCATCGGAGGGCTGCTGTTGGCCACGGCCACCGGGGTACAGGGAGTCAATGGAGGGACTGCCGAGCTTGCGCCCACGGATTGCGTCAAGTGTCATGAACGGGCGCCCCAGGACATCGCCAGCAGTGGCGGGGCGCACAAGGAGAAGGTAAGCTGCGTGGACTGCCACGTCGGCCATCCGCCCAAGGTCAAGGACATTATTCCGAACTGCAACAACTGCCATGCCGATACGCCTCACTTCAAGCTGAAGGGGTGCATCGAGTGTCACAGCAATCCCCACTCCCCCTTGTCGATAACGGTTCCGTCGGGGATCACGGACCCCTGTTTGACCTGTCACACCGAGCAGATGGCCCAGTTGCAGCAGAACGTCAGCAAGCATACCTCTGTTGCCTGCTCGACCTGCCATCGTGAGCGGCACGGTCTCATCCCGGAGTGTACTCATTGCCACTCGCCCCACGCCAGCGGGCAGGTCCAGAAGGATTGCCTCACCTGCCACCAGGCACACATGCCGAAGAACGTCACCTATCCCGCCGACGTTGCTTCCACCAATTGCGCCGGCTGCCATGCCGAGGCGTACGAGAAGCTGAAGAAAAGCTCGGCAAAGCATGCCAAGCTGGAATGTGCCACCTGCCATCAGGCGAAGCACAAGATGATTCCGCAATGTCAGGACTGCCATGGTCCTTCGCCGCATGCGCCTGCGATGCATCAGCGTTTCCCGCAGTGCAGCAATTGTCACGGCATTGCCCATGACCTGTTCAAATAGGATGCCTGTCGGGATGTATCCGCCATCGCCTCGCAAATGAGGCGTGTGGCGGATACACGCGGCGGGAGGTTGTTGCCTGGGAGGGGATGCTGCATTACTCATTCGAGCGAGAGGAGGAAACGTATGGATGTCGCAACTGTGAAGCCTGATCGGACCCTCGATGTGAAAGGCATGAGCTGTCCCATGCCGCTGCTCAAGACCAAGAAGGCCATCGAGGCCATCGCTTCCGGTCAGGTGCTGGAGGTTTTGGGCACCGATCCGGGCTCCAAGAACGATCTGCCCAACTGGTGCGCCCGTTCTGGTCACGAGTATCTGGGTGAAAAGGAAGACAGCGGGTGTTTCTGCTTTTACATCAAGAAGGGTTGACGATTCCCGCCCCTTAGGGCGCGGCTTCTGAAAGATATCCCGGCAGCGTGTTCGCTGTCGGGATATCTTTTTGTCCACCCCCCTCCGTCCTGGAGTGGTTGTCGTTGCCGCGGGTCTGGCTGCCAGGTCAGCGGCGAGGTCTGGCGCATCGTCTTCGCCGCTTGGGCGGGAGCGGTGTCGTTCGTGTCTGCATCGTCCCCGTCCCGGTTGCCGCACAACTTCCCTTTGACAAAGGATACGAAAGCCGTCTAACTTCGGGTATGGAGAGAAGGATGCGCGTCTTTGGTGATCTTGCCCTGGTGTTGGCGGTTTGTACGACATTGAGCGGCTGTGTCTATTCCGGCAGACTGGACAGCCCCGATTCCGCCGAGCCGGAGCTTTACAAAGTGAGCGCCGTGGGGAGGGATCGCAAGGTCAGCCTCAAGGCGATCAAAAAGGCGAAGGAGTACTGTGTCAGCGACGGCAGGCGCTACCTCTTTGTCAAGCACCGCTACGACCGGAAGAGCAGTCTGGGGGTGGAGTGGTTCTCTTACGAACTCTATTTCAGCTGCATCGATGAAGGCGCTCCCCGTTCCGCCGCCCCTGCGTCGAAAGCCGGCCCCGTGATTTTGGCGCCAAAGAAGGCCGTCAGTCCTCCGCCTGCGGCACCCACGCCGGTGCCGCCGAAGGAAACAGCGTCCCCCGTCGTCACCCCTCCTTCCCAACCTGCGCCGGCCGCACCCGTTGCCGTGCCTGCGCCGTCAAGCGGCCTGCCGCCAGCGGGGACGCAGCCACCGGCCGCGGAACCGGGAAAGGCGCCGGCTCCGGTGCCGGCGGAAAGGGAACCGTTGGAGACGCTGCCTTCGGGGGTGGTGACTTCCACGCCTGCCGCGCCACCGGAACCGGAAGCACCCGTGGTCACTCCGCCGCCCGCCGAGACCAGGCCGCCCGTGGAGGCTCCGCCGCCTGCCGTGCCGCCGGTCAAGGCCAAGGAGGAGGCACAGGCGCCAGTGGCTCCCGCTGGTGCGCCCGCTTCACCCGAAGTGGCTGCGCCCCGGGATATTCCGCCA
>JBFLYY010000055.1:0-15839 GCA_040756495.1 Thermodesulfobacteriota bacterium
ACGGGTCGAACACCGAAGCCCCGCTTGCACAAGAGTCCATCGGGCCGAACCCGACGGATCGGGGAAAAAAACGGGACAAAGCGAAGCCTGCTCGTGGACGAGCATGGCGTCCCCTTGTCGCTCGTCGTCAACGGAGCCAACCGGCATGACGCGAGTTCCGGTGACATCATACTGAATTATTGACAGCGCGGTCTCACTGCTGACGAGGCCAAGCGGGAAAAAAGAGAAAAGCCGGCGGCTGCCGGGGATCGCACGATCAACCAGCAGGGATCACGGCTTTCTCACCTTGCAGTCGGTCAGTCCTTTGGCCCGCTTGATGAACGCCGCGTCGAAGGTGGCAAACTCGCTGCACTCATGGCTTGCGGCAAGGTGCAGGGCATCGGCGAAGTCGAGCCCCTGGCGGGCAAGGTCGATGGCCTGCGCAACGACACCGGGGCGCGCCGTTTTCACCTTCGGCAATCCGAGGGTCTTGGCCAAGGCGTCATGGATAGCGGCCGGCGGGAAATCATACGCATAGCGCAACACCCATTCGGTTTCGAGAATCACGCTCTCCGGGATGAAAATCTCATTCCTGGCGATCAGGGCAAACGCCTTGCGAAACTGCTCTTCGTCGTCGCGGGTGAGCAACCGCACCAGCACGTTGGTGTCAACCGCGATCACGGCCCGCCTCCTGTGCGCCCTTGCGGATGGCCTCCTCCATCTCGGCCAGGGTTTTGGCCTTGCCACGGTACGGGAGGCAGGCGGCCACCTCGGCAAGGGTGGCGGCCGGGAAGATTTCCGCCGGCCGGAGAAGGATGCCCTCGTCGGAATCGATCACCTCCAGGCGTTGACCCGGCTTCCAATGATGGGCATTCCGGATGGGCTTGGGGATGATGACCTGTCCTTTGCTGGAAAGAATTGTATTCGGCATGCGCCACCTCAAGGTAAGAAATTGGTAAGATCATCATAGCCAGACGGCACGGTGCTGTCAAGATACCCATTACTACCCTTTTGCCTGACACCTATCGCCTCAATATGTACAGTATCCCGTACATATAGGAGGCTCCCATGAACACCATCACCTACACCGCAGCCCGCGCTAATCTGGCCCAGACCATGCAACAGGTCTGCGCCGACCATGAGCCCGTGATCATCACCCGCAAGGACGAGGCCGTGGTGATGCTCTCGCTGGAGGATTACAAATCCCTGGAAGAGACCGCCTACCTGTTGCGCAGCCCCAAGGGCGCCAAGCGATTGCTGGAGTCGGTGGCAGAACTGGAAGGCGGCAACGGCACGGAACGGAAGCTCGCCAGGTGAAGCTCATCTTCTCGGAGCACGCCTGGGAGGATTACCTTTCCTGCCAGCAGACCGACCGCAAGACGCTCCTGCGCATCAATGCCCTCATCAAGGAAATTCAGCGCCAGCCCTTCGAGGGCATCGGCAAGCCTGAACCCCTGCGCCACGCCTTGGCCGGCTACTGGTCCCGCCGCATCAACGACGAACACCGCATTGTCTACAAAGTCACGGAAGAGGCGGTGCTCATCGCCCAGCTTCGTTACCACTACTGACGAATCTATCGGGAGAGCCATGGAGGACGCCGTTGATTTGCCGGCTCACCCGTCTTCTCTGCTACGCCTACGCAGCGGTTGTGGCCTGACACTTTGCGCAGGTTCCAGGCAAGAGTTCCTACCGCAAGTCGTACCAGACCCCGCGACCGTTGCCGTGCTGGTTCAGGGTGCCGCGTTCCACCAGGGCGCGGAAATGCTGCTTGAGGGTATTGCGGCTGGCGCCGGTCAGGCGGATGACCTCGCCGATGGTGACCCGGCCGTGCTCGCGGGCGAACTCGACGATCTGGAGCGAAAGCTCGGGCAGGGCCGCCAGCACGATCTTTTCGCGCTCGACCTTCTTTTCCAGCCGCCGGACCTGCTCGGCCAGGGAGCGCAGGAAGAAGAGCAGCCATGGCTGCCAGTCCGGTGATGTTGTGCGGATCGTGCCCTGGGTCTGCCGCAGGGCCAGGTAGTAGGCATCCTTGTTCTGCTCGACCACGCTTTCCAGCGAGCTGTACGGCACGTAGCCATAGCCGGCCTCAAGAAGCAGGAGGGTGGTGAGCACGCGGGAGAGCCGCCCGTTGCCGTCCTGGAAGGGATGAATCTCCAGAAAGACGACGATGGTCAGGGCGATGACCAAGAGCGGATGCAGGCGGGCGGCCTCGCGCTCCCGGTTCACCCAGGTCGTCAGTTCCGTCATCAGGCGAGGGGTGTCGAAAGGGGTGGCGGCCTGGAACACGATGCCGATCTGCGTGCCGTTCTCGTCGAAGGCGGCGACGCTGTTCGGGTGGGTCTTGTAGCTGCCGCGATGCCAGCCATCCTTCTCGCTGTGGCGCAGGAGAATCTGGTGCAACTGCCTGATGTGGTTTTCGGTGAAGGGGATCTCCGGCCAGGATGCAAAGACCAGATCCACCAACTCGGCATAGCCGGCCACTTCCTGCTCGTCGCGAGTGGCGAAGGACTTGATCTCCAGGTTCGCCAGCAGTTGTTCCACTTCCCGGTCGGAGAGCCTGCTGCCCTCGATGCGGGTGGAGGAGCCGATGCTCTCGATGGTGGCCACTCGCCGCAGGGCCGACAGGCGGTCGGGCGCGAGGGTGCCCAGGGCACGCCAGGCGCCTTTGAACTCGTCGATCCTGGCAATAAGACTCAGGATTTCCGGGGTGATCCGGATGGTGTCGGCTTGCAGCATGAACCAATGGTACACCCATTTACACCCAATTGCAAGCCGGGCGGCCTCGGAGCCTCGGGACTCTGTTGATAAGTGGATAGCCCCCGGCTCTGCCCGGTGGTTTACCTATCCGCTTATTATTCCGCCTCAACGACGAACACCGTCTGGTCTACGAGGTGACGGAAGAGGCGGTGCCCATCGCCCAGCTCCGCTACCACTACCAACCCACCCTGCGGCCTATCACGGGTGCGGCTTGATGCCGTGATAGGCGTTCGCCAGGAAGTTGCAGATTGCCCGGACGTCGTTGATGAACTGTCTGCCGGTCGCTTTACTCTTGAGGGCCTGCACCACCGTCCCGGCATCCTCTGCCAGGACCAGCACCGGGCAGCTCTGGTTCTCCTCCCCCAGAAGCGCGACCACCTCCGGCCTGGGCCTGGGGAAATTCACATGGATGATCTCGATCCGGTCGCGGATCTGCGGGGAATAATGGAGAAACCCTTCCACCGCGGCGCAGTCCGGGCAGTAGTAAGGCCCCTGGCCATCTCCCTCAACCCACGGAGAGAGGGTAAACAGGATATGCTTTGCCATGGCGTGCTCCTTGGGAAGTGTTGCCTGCGAAATGAAAAGGGAGAGAACCCTTCAGCCCTCTCCCTGGTGATGTGCCGTTGCCGCTAATAATTGGGGCGTTGGATCAGAAGCCGAATTCGGCCAGGAGGTCGTCCACCAGATCCTGTTTCATGGGCGGGGTGGAGGCGGCCTGCACCTCGCGGAGCAGCGCCTTCTTCTTCTCCACGTTCTCCGCCGAGCTGTCCTTTTTGATGTTGAGGATCACCAGCACTTCGAGGAGCCAGTCGCGGATCTGGTTGAGGTCGGCAATGATCTTCTCCATCCGCTGCCGGGCCACGTCCTGGTAGGACTGGGAGGCGATGATGTCGTACATCGCGGTCTTCATCGCCATCACCGCCGTCAGCATGGCGGTCTGATCCGCGCCGCCCTGCCGGATCATCGCTTCCAGGGCCTCGGCGTCCATGAGGATCTTGTCGGAGTTGTCCAGCACCGCGCCGGTGGTCTGCTCCATGAGCTGCACCACGTCCTGGACATGGCTGACCAGGCAGGGGGTCCGTTCGCCGGCGCTGGCCAGCGGCACCTCCACGGTCTTCATATTGACCAGCATGGTGTTGATCTTCTGCGCCAGGACCGAGACCACCCCCTCGGCGTCGATGTCGGGCAACTCGCTCGTGAACTCGCCGCGCAGGAGCTGATCGGTGACCTCCACCAGCGAGGCGATGCTCTTTTCGATGTGGGAATGATTCTTTCGCGCCATAGGGCAGGTCTTACCTTAAAAGGAGGGGAACATCAACCCATTAAATCGCGCAGCCGGCCAGGGCAGCGCCTTCGGAGCCATCCGCGCGCCAAGCCCGGGAAGATCCGGCGCGCTTCAGCGATAGCGTTCGGCCGTCCGGTAAAACTCCTGTTTGGCGGCGTACATCTCGCGGTCCGCCACGGTAAGCAGGCTTTCCACCGGGTGTTTGTCGCTGCCCGCCTTGCCAAGGCTCACCGTCACCGGAAACTCGGTGCCGTCGAGCAGCGGCACCCTGAGGTCGGCAAAGACCTCGCGCTGCAACCGCCGCACGAAATGGCCGGCATCCTCATCGGTCGTATTGGCGAGAAGGATAACGAATTCGTCGCCACCGGTGCGGGCGATGATGTCGGTGCTGCGCAGGCTCTTCTGCATGGTCATGGAGGCGACCACGATCATCTGGTCGCCGCAGTCGTGGCCATGGAGGTCGTTCAACTTTTTGAGGCCGTTGAGGTCCGCCAGCACCACGGCATGGTGCACCCCGTATTTCTCGAACTTCTCCCGCTCCTCGTCCATGGCCGAGGCCAGATAGCCGCGGTTGAAGAGGCCGGTGAGCGGATCCTTGTTCGCCTTTTCTTCGAGCTGCCGGTAGAGGAGCTGGCTCTGGAGATAGGCCCCCAGGGGCTCGGTGACCAGGCGCAGAAAATCGAACCCCGCCGCGGCCGGCTCCCCTTCGAGGAGCAGGAGACCGACCCGCTGCCCCTTGGCGCCGACCAGGGGAATCTGCCGGCTCGTGGGCCAGGGCAGCTTGTCCTCGGGGATACGGCCTTCGGCATGGAAGTCTTGCAGTTCCCGCGCCAGGCTGGCCCGGCCCAGGGCCTTGAAATCCTCCACCGCCATCTGCCGCTGCTGGGCAAGCCACAGGCTGCCGGCCCGGACATCGTGGACAAAGAGCGCCACCCCCTTGCGATGGAAGTGGGGCAGCACGGTATCGAGAAAGTAGGAGACCACCTCTTCGGCGTCGTGCCCCTTCTGGAGGTGGGTGCCGAACTCCACCAGCAGGGAGAGGATCTCGTTCTTGTGGGCGATCTCCGCCTGATTGACGCGAATCTGCTCGATGAGCCCCACCTGCCGGGTGATCTCCCGGAAGAGGAGCAGGCCGCCCCGGCCATTGGGGGCGGCGGAAAAGAGTTCGGTGAAAAAACGGCCGCCCAGTTCCTGGCTCTTCTTCCTGCCGGTGGCATTGGCGAACCCTCCCGCGGCCGGGCAGCCGGGGCAGGGTCCATCGTAGCCGAACATGACGTAGCAATGGCTGTGGCTCTCCCCCTCGGCCATGGCAGCCATCGCCCGGTTGCGGCGCTGCACCTGGAAGTGCTCGTCCACGGTCAGCAGCGCCTCGGGCAGGTTGTCCATGAGCTGGGTCAGCACCTCCTGCTCCCCGGCATTCACCCGCCGCCGCCGCTCCAGCAGGATGTTCTTGGCCTGCAACTCCTTGCGGTCGAGGTCGGAACAACGGAGCAGGGTGATCTCCTGGGTGACGTCGTGGATGGTGAGCAGGACGTTCGCCTGCCAGGGCTGGCAGAAGACCTTGAGATAGAGGTTGCCTCCGGCCCGTTCAAGGGTGAGGGACTGGCGTTTGGCCGCAGCCCCGTCGCCCTCGACGCCAAGCGGGCAGCCCTCGCAGGGGGTGCCGAGAGAGAAAAGACGTTGGTGGCAGGGCTGCTCCGGGCTTGCGATGCCGGCCAGGCGGGAAATGGCCTCCGCTGCCCGATTCTCCAGGAGCATCCTGCGGTTGCCGTCGCAGAGCAGGAGTCCGACCTGGACCCCGTCGAGAATTTTTTGCAGATCCGGGTCCGTGATGTTCAAGGGCGCAGATTTTTCGTCCATGGTGAGGGGGGGGGTTGGACCCCACTGTGCGGCAGGGTCGTTCGTTGTGGCAAAACCACTATACCATACCTCGCCAGGCCATTGCACCATCCACGGGACGGTCAACGCAACAGCTCGAACTCCCGCCATTTTTCCTCAAGCCGCTTGGCCGAAACCGGGTAGGCGGTCTTCAACTCCTGGGCAAAGAGGCTCACCTTGAACTCCTCCACCATCTCCCGGTATTCGGCGAGCCTCTCGCGCTTGGCGCTACTCATGGCGGCCTCGTCGCCCAGGCGCGCGAGGCGTTCCTCGAAGGGGGCGAGCTGCCTGGCCTTGGCCTCGTCCTTGGCCCGGTCCACCTGGGCCCGTTCCAACCGCAGCCGCAGGGCCTTGAGGTAGCGCGGCAGGCTGGCCAGTTGGGCCAGGGAATAGCGGCCCAAAAAATCGGGTGGCACCAGGGAGGCCACGGCGGCACGGAAGTCGGCACCGCGTTGGGCGGACAGCGATCCCAAGCGGTTGAGGGCATCGAGGGTCTCCCGTCGCGCCTGGAGCACGGCCAGTACCGGCTCGAAGGCTCGCTTGGCCAAGAGGGCGATGCCCTGCTCCCTGACCCGCGCCACCTGGCGGGCAAAGTCCGCAGGCCCCGGCACCGTGGCATCCCGCACCCCGAACATCTCCTGCTGGACAAAATCCCAGAGTGCCGCGTTCAACTCGTCGTGGCCGCCGAGCCCTTCGCAGAGCGCCCAGTGCTGGCGGGGGATGGCGCACTCCTTCCTGAGCGACTTGAGCGCCTGCTTGAACTCCTGGCTGAAAAGATGGCAGAGGGCCGTGGTGGTGGCCTGCCGGGCCGCGGTCTGTTCGGCAAAGAGGCGCAGGGCGATCCGGTTCTCCGCACCCAGCACCAGCCCCGGCGAGAGGTAGCCGGCCAAGCGGCCCGCGCTGTCGGTGATCGGCAGTTGAGCCGGCACCTCGGGCAGCGACTCGGGCCCGAGCCCGTCGCGTTCCCACTGGCGACGGAGCGCCGCGACCTCACGGTCGTCGGGAATGGCGGTCCCGGCCAGGGTGCGGATCTCCTGAAAACGGCGACTTTCCTTGAGCACAGAGCCCTTGCTGTCCACCAGCCGGAAGCGGAAGCGGAGATGGGGCGGCAGGGTATCGATGGCCCAGTCCGAAGGCGTCACCCGGACGCCGTAGAGTTCCTGCACCGCCCGCGCCAAGGCGGTGTAGAGGGAACCCTCGCAGGGGACGAGTTCCCGGGCAAGCCGCTCGGCGGCCTGCGAGACCGGAACCAGTGGCCGCCGGAGCGACTTGGGCAGGCTCTTGAGCAGGAAGGTGATCTTTTCCAGAAGGAGACCCGGCACCAGCCACTCGAACACCTCGGGCCGCAGGTGGCCCAGCAGATGGAGGGGTACGGCCACGGTGACGCCGTCCTCCTCGCTGCCCGGGGCAAAGGTGTAGGAGAGGGCCAGCTCCACGCCGTCGAGCTGGAGTTTGGCCGGAAACTGTTCCAGCTCGTGATTCTCCGGCAACTGGCGCAGGAGATCTGCCTCGGCGAGACGCAATGCCCGGTCCGCTCCGGGCTTTTTCAGAAAGCGCCGCAATCCCGCCTGGTCCCAGACATCGCGGTCGAGGCGCTGGTCATAAAAGGCGAAAATCGCCTGGTCGTCCACCAGCACGTCGCGGCGGCGCACCCGCTCCTCAAGGGCCTGGAGATCCGCCACCAGCTTCCGGTTGTGGGCAAGGAAATCGTAGTCCCCCTGCAATTCCCCCTCCACCAGGGCGGCCTGAATGAAGAGCTGCCGCGCCTCCTCGGGCCTGATCCGGCCGTAGTTCACCTTGCGGCCCGCCACGATAACGAGGCCGAAGAGGGTTGCCTTTTCAAGGGCCACCACCTGGCCGCGCCGCTTTTCCCAGTGCGGGTCGCTGTAGGCGTAGCGGCAGAGATCGCGGGCCAGGGGTTCCAGCCACTCCACCTGGATGTTCGCCACGGTGCGGGCATAGAGCCTCGTGGTCTCCACCACCTCGGCGGCCATGATCCACTGGCCGCCCTTGTTGTAGAGGGCGGAGCCGGGGAAGATCACCATCTCGCGGCCGCCCGCGCCCTGGTAGCTGTTCTTCTCCTTCTTCAGCCCGATGTTGCGCAGGTTGCCGGAGAGAAGCGCCCGGTGGACGGCGGCATGGGAGGCTGGCTCGCTGTTCATGGCGAACCCTTGTTCCTCACTAAGGATGCGCGCGATCTGCTCGTGGATGTCGAGCCACTCGGACAGGCGCAGGTAGGAGAGGTAGTGGCTTTTTGCAAACTTGCGCATCCGCGACTGGCTTTTGATTTTCTCCAAGGTCTGGTGGTAGGTGTCCCAGAGGTTGAGGAAGAAGAGGAAATCGGAGTGGGGGTTCACGAAACGGGCGTGCGCCGCATCGGCCGCCCCCTCCTTCTCCGCGGGCCGCACCCGCGGATCCTGGATGCTCAGGGCCGCGGCGATCACCGCCACCTCCCGCAGGGCGTTTTCGTTCCGTGCCTCGATGATCATCCTGGCGATGCGCGGATCGAGCGGCAGCCGGGCCATGAGCTGACCCACCCTGGTGAGGTGCTGCCTCTCGTCGATGGCCTCCAACTCCGCGAGCAGAGCGTAGCCGTCGCGGATGGCGCGGGGCGATGGGGGATCGACAAAGGGGAAGGAGGCCGGGTCGCCCAGGTGGAGCGAGAGCATGCGCAGGATCACCTCGGCCAGGTTGGTGCGCACGATTTCGGGCGGGGTGAACTCGGGCCGCTGCTGGTACTCCTCCTCGCTGTAGAGGCGGATGCAGATGCCCGGCCCCACCCGGCCGCAGCGCCCCTTGCGCTGGTCGCAACTCGCGCGGGAGACCGGCACCACCGGCAGCTTATGGGTGCGGGCCCGCGGGTTGTAGGTGGCGATGCGGGCCAGTCCCGTGTCGATCACGTAACGGATGCCGGGCACGGTGATGGAGGTCTCGGCCACGTTGGTGGCCACCACGATCTTCTGGCCCCTGGCCGGCTGGAAAACGCGGGTCTGCTCGCCCGGCGACAGCCGGCCGAAAAGGGGCAGCACCGTGGCCTCGCTGCCGCCGTGGCGCCGCTGCTGCTCGCCAATCGAAATCTCCAGGGCTTCCACGGTCTCGCGGATGTCCCGCTCGGTGGGCATGAAGATGAGGATGTCGCCCTGGCGGTCCTCCCGGCGCAGGGCAAGCACCGCTGCCACGCTCCGGTCCACGTAGGTCTCCTCCCCTTCCTCCTCCCGTTCGTGGTCCACAGGCTGGTAGCGCACCTCCACCGGATAGGCGCGGCCCGCCACGTCGATGACCGGCGCATTGCCGAAGGCCCTGGCGAATTTTTCCGTATCGATGGTGGCCGAGGTGATGATGAGCTTGAGTTCGGGCCGCCTGGCAAGGAGCTGCCTCAAGAGGCCGAGGAGAAAATCGATGTTCAGGCTGCGCTCGTGGGCCTCGTCCACGATGATGGTGTCGTAGGCCCGGAGTTCGCGGTCCTGCTGCGCCTCGGCCAGAAGGATGCCGTCGGTCATGAATTTGATCCGGGTATTCCGGCTCGTCTCGTCGCGGAAGCGGATCTTGTAGCCAACGAGGCCTGCCCCTGCCGGCCCCAGTTCCTCGGCCACCCGGCCGGCGATGGAGATGGCGGCGATGCGGCGCGGCTGGGTGCAGCCGATCCTTCCCCGCCTGCCCCGGCCTGCCTCGATGCAGAGCTTGGGCAGCTGGGTGGTCTTGCCGCTGCCCGGCTCGCCGGAGACGATCACCACCTGGTTCTCCCGGATTGCCGCCACCAGTTCGGCCCGGTGGGCGGAGATCGGCAACTCCTCGGGGTAGTTGAGGCGGGCTGGGTCGAGGATGGTGGCAGGGGTGGCAGATAGAGGCATAGCACTCCGAAGGTGGCTCGGTAACTCCTTGCTTTTTCTTGATTCTCCGCCGCGATGCAACGTTTTTTTGCGGCCCGGCCGTAAAAAAACTTCAAGATTCCCTCGAAGGTGGCGAAAATAAAGTAGAATTTTTATACTTCCGAAAGTACAATGACCTTGATTTTCGGGACCGGAGCCTTTGCGAGGGGTGCCATCTATCTCGCCGCCAGCCCGCGAAGGGGCGTGCCGGCTTGTTGAGTTGGCCGTGGTTTCAGGAGCGTGGAAACATGGGAGGAAAAAAGATGGGTGAAGAAATGGGCAATGTCGATACCGCGATCCAGGCATCGCACAAAACCGTGGTCTCCCGGGAGAAAGAGATCGGTGAAGAAGCGGAGCGCCCCACCGGCCCGGTCGGCCTCGACATCGGCACCAGCCACATCGTGATGGCCCAGAACAAGGGCAAGAACATCCACACGGTCAAGCAATTGAACGCCTTCTTCACCATCCCCTACTCGAAGTTCACCAAGAAGATCCTGGTGGAGAACGAGGTCACCTTCTTCGAGAAGAACGACATGTTCTACATCCTCGGCTACTCGGCCGAGAACTTCGCCAACATGTTCAACACCAACACCCGCCGCACCATGGAAAAGGGCGTGTTGAGTTCCCGCGAGGACGAGGGCATCACGGTGCTCCAGGCGATCATCAGCACCCTGATCAAAAAGCCGAAGAACCCCGGCGAGATCATCTGCTTCAGCACCCCGGGCCAGCCCATCGACAGCCCCACCTCGGTCGTTTACCACGAATCGATCTTGAAGATGTATCTCGCCTCCCTGGGCTACAACCCCATCTCCATCAACGAGGGGCTCGCCACGGTCATGTCGGAACTGGCCGAGGACAACTTCACCGGCATCGGCATCAGCCTGGGCGGCGGCATGTGCAACATCTGCCTCGCCTACCTCTCGGTGCCGGTCATCACCTACAGCATCCAGAAGGGCGGCGACTACATCGATTCCATGGTCGGCTCTTCGGTGGGCGAACCGGCCACCAAGATCAAGACCATCAAGGAGAGTTCCCTCTCCCTGGCCAAGAGCCCCAAGAACCGGATCGAGACCGCGCTGCACATCTACTACGACGACCTCATGCACAGCCTGCTCCACAGCCTGCAGGACGTGCTCCACTCCTCGGACAAGATTCCGAAGATCGCCAAACCCGTGCCCATCGTGCTGGCCGGCGGCACGGTGCTGCCCACCGGCTTCAAGGAACACTTCGAAAAGACGCTCAAGAGCGTCAGCCTGCCCATCGACATCTCCGAGGTGCGCATCGCCGAAGACCCGCTCAATACCACGGCCAAGGGCGCCATGGTCATGGCCCTCTCCGAAGAGATCTGACGCCCGCCACAGACGCAGCACGCACAAGGGCGGCCCCGATCGGGGTCGCCCTTTTTTGTTCACCTCTGCGGCAAAAGCTGCCTATTTCCCGTTGGCCTCGCCGGGGCAAAGACCGGCCTCCGACTTGGTGCGAGCGCGGTACTGCGCCTCAAGCTCCTCGACAAACTCGCGCTGAAGAGGGGTGTGGAATTTCTCCTTGACGAGAAAACAGAGAACCCCGCGGAACGCCTTGTTTTCCAGTTGGGGGGCGATGAGATATTGATAGCGCTCCTGCCAGAGCTTCTGAAGAAGCGGATCGCCCAGGTGGGTCGTGATATACCATTCGTCAAAGGAGAGGTGCCAGTAGTCGGAGATTCTCCCCCAGGCCTCGGACCTTCCGGGGGGAACGGCATGGTTCCTGTTGATGAAATACTCCTCCGGAATCTGCTCCCGCAAGGTGCCGAACTCTTCGCGCAGTTGCATATAGACGCTTACGGCGGCCACGCGCTGGCTGGCGCGGAAGGACTGCCACGCCAGAAAGCAGGAGAGCGCCGCAACAAGCGCGGATGCCACGGTGACCACCATCTTGACCGTATCGCCCCTGTCCGGCGCATTGGCCCCTCTGTCCGACGCTGCTCCCTGCTCACTCTTCATGCTCTCCTCCATGCGGGAATCATTCCCCGGGGTGGTGCTTGCCCACCAGCCGCACGGTGCTCGCCTGCGGGCCGCGGTCGCCCGCCTCCTCCGCGAAGCGGACCTCCATGCCCACGGCCAGCGTGTCGAAATCCGCCTCCAAGAGGCTGTTGCGGTGGAAATAGATCTCCCGTCCGTCGCCAGTTTCGATGGTGCCGTAGTCCTCGGCCGGGAAGAGGGCCATGATCCGGCCGTGGGGCACGGCCTCGTGCGCCTTGACCTCCCCCTTGCGGCGGCAGACGTATTGCTCCAGCTGGCGCTCGGCCGCCTGGAAGGCGTCGCGGATGCAGACGTAGACGTCCGTGTAGCCATGGTGCGGGTCGGGCTCCCGGCTGATCGCCACCTCGCTGCCCGGCACGGTGATATCGAGCCGGACGTGGAAATGCCCCCCCTTGCGCTGGTGTTTATGGGGCGCCTCCACCACCACGTCGCACCGCATGATGTCGCCGCAGACGCGGTCCAGCTTCGCGGCCCACTTGCGGATGTTCTCCTCCACGGCCTCGGAGGACTCCATGTTCCGATAGGTGATCTGCAATGGTAATTTCATGACCTCTACCTCCTTGTGTGCATGGTCGATAACGGATATCCCTCTTCACCGCGCCGGCGCCGGGATTCACGGCAGAACCGGCGGGGGGCCCTTCCGCCCCTCCTCCAGCTTGCGGGCGCAGGCACTGCACAGAGCAGTCGCCGGCAGCGCCTCAAGCCGTTCCAGGGCAATGGGCTTCCGGCACCGCTCGCACTCTCCGTAGGTGGCGGCCTCTATCCGCGCCAGCGCCTGGTCGATCTCCTCGATCTCCGCCTTCTGCCGGTTGTCCAGCTGGTCAAAAAGACAGGAGAGATCCGCCTTCTGTGCCTCCTCCTCCCGCTCGCTGTCGCGCTCGCCCAAGGCCTGCCACCCAGCCTGCAAGTCTTCAAGGCAGCGGCAGCTCTCCTGCCGTTGCGCCAACAACCGCTTCTTCAGCCGCGCCACCGTATTGGCATCCATAAGACTCCTCCTTGTTTCCGGCGCCTGTCACTCCCGCCCCACCGGCATGATGGCGAGCGGCGAGACGTCGTCCGCCAGCAGCAGCGCCTCCCTGACCAGGTCGTCGTCAAAGGCCCCCACCACCACGGTGCCCAGGCCCAAAGCCACGGCCTGCAGAGAGCTGTTCCGGGCGGCATGCCCCGCCTCCAGCTGGACGTAGCGGACAGCCCGCCTCTTCCGGACCCCGGCTCAACCGCGCGCGGGTTGGTCCAGCGCCTCCCGCACCACCCTGGCCAGTTCGTCCCGCAGCACCGGCTTCATCAACAGCCGGCAGATACCGAGCGTCTTTGCCTTTTCCTCGTTGATGATCTCGCTGAAGCCGGTGCAGAGGATGACCGGCAGCCCCGGCCTCCTGGCCAGCAGCTGGCGGGCCAGTTCAGCGCCGTTCATGTGCGGCATGGCCATGTCGGTGAGCACCAGGTCGAACTGCCCCGGTTGCGCCGCGAACCATTCCAGGGCCGCACGGGGGTCGTTGGCCGAGGTCACCCGATAGCCGAGCCCTTCCAGCATCTGCTGCACCAGCTCGGTGATGGTCGGCTCGTCGTCCACCACCAGGACGTGTTCATGGCCGGTGGGCAGCGCAGGGCCGCCCCCTGCCGCCGCGCCCTCGCCCTGCCGCTCTTCCCGGTAGCAGGGAAGATAGACATGGAAGGTGGTTCCCTGGCCCAGTTCGCTGTAAACCGTGATGTGGCCGCCGAGGCTGGTGACGATGCCATGGACCACCGAGAGGCCGAGGCCGGTCCCCTCCTCCGGAGCCTTGGTGGTGAAGTAGGGTTCGAAGATGCGTTCCAGGATCTGCGGCGACATGCCGCAGCCGGTGTCGCTCACCGTCAGCCGCAGATAGGGGCCGGGCATGAGCTGCAGGGCGGTGAGGTAATCGCCGGGCCCGATCGCCACCTCGTCGAGGGAGACGCCGAGCACGCCGCCCTTCTCCTTCATGGCGTGGTAGGCGTTGGTGCAGAGGTTCATCATCACCTGATGGATCATGGTCGGGTCGGCGAGCACCATGCCGCATTCCGGGCCGATCGCCTGGCGGATCTCGATGGTGGCGGGCAGGGTGGAACGCAGCAGCTTGAGCGCCTCCTTGACCACCAGCCGAACCTCGATGGGACGGCGCTCCTGTTCGGCCTGCCGGCTGAAGGTCAGGATCTGTTTGACGAGGTCGCGGGCGCGCCGACCGGCCTTCAGAACCTCCCGGGCCGGCTCGACCATGGGGTTGTCCGCGGGCAGGCTTTCGGCGATGATCTCGGAGTACCCCAGCACCGGGGTGAGGATGTTGTTGAAGTCGTGGGCAATGCCGCCGGCCAGGGTGCCGATGGCCTCCATTTTCTGGGCCTGGCGCAGCTGGCGTTCCAGGGTCTTCAGCTCGGTGATGTCCCGGGCGAGATAGACGATCCGCACCAGCTCGCCGCCAGGGCCGCGCACCGGGTAGGCGGAGAGGGCAAAGGTCTTGCCCAGCCGCTCGTGGACGATCTCCGCCCGGTGGGTGGTCATGTCGCGGCCGGTAAAGAGGCCGGGGCACCCCTCGCAGGGTTCGCTGCCACCGTGGAAGACCTCGTAGCAGAAGCGGCCTATCAGCTCCTCGGCCGGAATTCCCAGCACCTCCCCTGCCTGCCGGTTGGCGCGGATGATCCGATGGTCCGGATCCTGGATGGTGGCGACGTCGCCGATGGCGGCGAAGATCCGCTCCCAGTCCTCGCGCACGCTGCGCAGTTCCTCGTCCACCGCCTTCCGCTCGGTGATGTCGGTGGCGATCTCCAGCCGGACCAGCCGGCCGTCGGGCCAGCGGATCGCCTGGTCGCGGCAGTCGAACCACTGGCCGGTCACGGTGTTGCGGAACTCCCAGGCATAGACGCCGGCAGGTTTTCCCTCGGCGGTGAGCAGCCGGTCGTTGGTGCAGAAGGCGCAGGGGCCGGTCTGGCCGGTTTGCAGGGCCTGCCAGCACTTCTTGCCGATGACGTTCCCCCAACGTGCGCGGCCGTAGCGGTTCACGAAGAGCAGTTCGTAGCTCGCCATGTCGGCGACATAGACCAGGGCATCCAGGCTGTCCATGATGGTCCGGAAACGCGCCTCGCTCTCAAGCAGCGACTCCTGCGCCCGCTGGTGCTCGGAGAGGTCGGTGACCGTCCCGACGTAGCCCGCCACCTGCCCCTGTTCGTCCACCTCGGGCCTGGCCTGGCCGTAGAGCCAGAAAATCCGACCATCCGGGCGTTGGAACCGGTAGGCATCCTGGAAGGCCGCCCGCTCCCGCGCCGCCTTGGCCCACGCCGCGACGATGCGCTCCCGATCCTCGGGGTGCAGCGCCCTGGCCCAGCCGTCGCCCATGGCCTCGGCAAGGGACATTCCCGCCATCTCCAGCCAGTATTCGTTCACATAGCTGCAACGGCCGGCCGCATCGGTCTGGAAGATGCCCACCGGCGCCAGCGCGGCCAGGGTGGCATACCGTTCGCGCGCCTGCCGCAGCTGGGCAAAGGGCTCCTGCACGCTGGCCACGAAGACTGCCCGATAGACGAAGCCATAGGCGAGAATCTTGTAGAGATGGCCGAGCAGGTTGAAGATGTCGGTGGCGGCGGCGTAGAGGGTGAAGGCGAGTTCGCTGAGCACGGTGATGACCACGGCGGCAAAGAGCCGCTCCGCCTTTTCCTGCCAGAAAGGTTGCCGCATTTTGCCGTAAAGCCCCACGGCCGCGAGGCAGAGGATGACGACGATACCGTACTCCGCGCCGATCTTGAAGGGGGTCAGCCCCTGCCCCTCGATGAAGGTGCGCGGCCAGCGGTGCGGATAGAAGAGCCCCAGCCACCAGACCGCCGCCGTCAGAACCAGGGTGGCGGCCAGCAGCCGATAGCGGCTGTCGGGGTTGGCCAGGGGCCGCCAGGGCCGGAAGGCCACCCAGAGGATGGCCAAAGCGAAAATCGATCTCGCCGCCAGCCAGAAGTTGATCGCTTTCTCGACAGAGGCCGGGGTGACGAAATCGGGCATGCCGTTGAAGGAGAGGGTGTGGGCGAGGTCGATGAGGCCGACCGCGA
>JBFLYY010000056.1:0-3165 GCA_040756495.1 Thermodesulfobacteriota bacterium
ACTACGACTACCAGCAGCAGAAGCTGCGCGCCTCGGTGCTGGCCGATGCCAAGGCCGATCTCCTCGTGTACGGCATGGGCGAGCGGGCGGTGCTGGAGATTGCCCGGCGACTTGAGGCGGGCGAGGGGCTGGCCAACATTCCGGGCACCTGCGAGCGGCTGACGGCCAAGGAGTTGGCCGAACGGGCCTGGCCGGAGCCGCCGCTCACGCTGCCTTCCTATCAGGAGCTTACGGCGGACCGCCCCCGCTTTCTGGAGGCGGAACTGGCCATCGACCGCCATGCCCGGGCCGGCAGCGCCCAGGTGGTGCTGCAGGAGCAGCAGGCGGTCTGGGTGGCGCAGCAGTCGCCGGCAGCGCCGCTTGCCACCGCGGAGCTGGATCGGCTTTACAGCCTTCCCTTTGCCCGGCGGCCGCATCCTTCTGCCGGCGATATTCCGGCCTTCCGGATGATCCGCGACTCGGTCACCATCGTCCGCGGCTGCTGCGGCAATTGCTCCTTCTGCGCCATCGCCCGCCATCAGGGCCCGGTGGTGGTAAGTCGCAGCAGGGAATCGGTCCTCGCCGAGGTGCGGGCCATGGCCGCGGCCCCCGATTTTTCCGGCACGGTGAGCGATCTCGGCGGCCCCACCGCCAATCTTTACGCCACCTCCTGCGCGAGCCCGGTGCCCTGCAAGCGCCACGACTGCCTCTATCCCGGGGTGTGCAAACATCTGCGCATCGACGAAGAGGCCTTTTGCGGGCTGCTGGCCGAGGCGGCGGCAATCCCCGGTGTCAGACACCTCTTCGTCTCTTCCGGCCTGCGCATGGATCTCCTGCTGCGCACCCCGAAGCTGCTGACGGCCATTGTCGCCCGTCACACGCCGGGGGCGCTCAAGGTGGCGCCGGAACACACCGACCCCGAGGTGCTGCGGCTCATGCACAAGCCCGGCCCCGAGGTGCTGGAGCAGTTCCTGGCGCGGGTCGAAGAGGTGGCGGCGCACGAGGGGAAGCGGGTGGCGGTGAACCCCTACCTCATCGCCTCCCATCCCGGCTGCACCACGCGGCACATGGAACACCTGGCGCGCGATCTGGCGCGGCTCAAATTGCCGGTCCGCCAGTTCCAGGACTTCACCCCCACGCCGGGCACCATTGCCACGGCCATGTACGTGAGCGGCCTCGACCGCGAGACGAGGCAGCCGATCCCGGTGGCGAAAAGGGCGAGCGAGCGGGCCGCGCAGCGGGCGAAACTCGAAGGGGCGATGGCCCCTTCCCGCCGTCCGGCCGCGAAGCCAGGCGCCCAAGCGGCCCGGCGTCCCGCGAAAAAAGCGCGGCGTTAGCCCGGCGATCCCTGCTTTCCCCTTGACAGTCGCGGCAGCCATTGCCGATACTGAAATCGTTTGCAGACAACCACAGTTGCCTGGGGCTCGCCGCCGGCGCCCCGCATGCGAGGGAGGAGTGTATGGGAGACATGGCCAATCCGAATCTGATTACCTGCATCGTCCAGCGCGGCGAGGCCGACAAGGTGGTGGACGCGGCCATCGAGGCCGGGGCCGAGGGGGCCACCATCTACTTCGGGCGCGGCACCGGGGTGCGGCAGAAGCTCGGCTTTGCCGGCCGCTTCATCAAGGCGGAGAAGGAGATCATCCTCATCGTCACCAAGGTGGAAGAGACCGATGCCGTGTTCAACGCGGTGGTGCGGGCCGCCCGCCTCGATCAGAAAGGACAGGGTTTCGCCTTCCTGCACAGACTCGACCGCGCCGTGGGCTTTTTATAGGATGGACGGAGCGACCCGCGTGACCACGAGGAAGGGAACGAATGTTCGGTAACCTTGGGTTGATAGCCTTTGCCTGGCTCACTGCCAGGTTCGTCTATGGGGTGGATTTCGCCCTGCTGGCCGAAGGGCTGCCGGCGCTGATCGCCGCGCGGAGCACCACGCTCTTCATGGCCGCGGGCCTGGGCGCCGTGGGCCTGCCTGCCGTGTCGTTGCTCTGCCGCGGCATCGGCCTCTATTCGGCCATGTATCTGCTCGACAAATTCTTCTTCTGGCTCGGCCAGTTCCTGGTGGCGCTGGTCTCGTGCGCCGCGGTGCTCTTCTGGTTTACGGCGGAGATGAATCTCTGGACCCTGCTCGGCCCCCTGGCCCTGGTGCCCTTTCTGGTTCTGGGCAGCGCCGCCTTTTCCCTCAAGCTCTTCGATTTCAACTACCCCCTCAAGGAGACCCTGATCGGCAGCCTCGGCTTGCCGGTGGTTTCCTGGCTCATCATCTGGGGTTTCCAGTTCTATCGCAGCATGTAAGTGCCCGGCGCGGGTCGGCCGGCGGCTGGCCATGGGGCGTGGCCGCCTGTGTCAGAACCGCACTTCGAGGCCGATTCCCCACTGGTAGGCCGAGTGCCAGCGCGCGGTCAGCGCGAGCGGTTGGCTGATCCGGCAGGCAAGACCCACGCTTCCCTCCCACTGCTCGTGAGAGTCGTATTCCGCCTCGCCGGTGAGGCTGAGGCGCGGGGTGAGGGGCAGCGATTTTCCAAGGCCCACCCGTGCGCCGCCATCCACATCGAGCCAGAGGCGCGATTCGATCATGAGCGGCAGCAGGGCATGCAGCCCGGCCACCCCGCGGTGGTGGTCGATCTCGTCCCGCTCGCCGAGGAAATCGACGCCGACAAAGAGGGAGTAGAAGGCATTGAGCGGCCGCTCCCAGGTGACGAGCGCCTCCCATTCGGTGTCATCTACCTGCTGCCAGCCCGCCTCCCAAGCGGCGGTAAGGATATTGTCGCGGTTGGCAAGGGTGAGCGCGCCATCGGTCATGTTGTTGAGCAGCGCGGCCTCGCCCCAGGCGTACCAGGAGTCCTGGTGCAGATTCGCGCGGCCGGCGAGCAATTCCGGGTCAGTGGCAAAGTCCTGATAGTGGACGACCCGCGCCATGCCGCTCTCCATGTGGTAGAGCAGGTGGCAGTGGAAAAACCAGTCGCCGGGTTCGTTGTTCTCGAACTCGATCACCGTGGTGGCCATGGGTGCCACGTCCACCGTGTGCTTGAGTGGTGCGTAATCGCCCTGCTCGTTGATCACCCGGAAGAAGTGGCCGTGCAGGTGCATGGGGTGGTGCATCATGGTGCGGTTGATCATGATGAAGCGGGTGATCTCGCCCTGGCGGATGGTGATGGTGTCGTGCGGTCCGAGGGTGGCGCTGTT
>JBFLYY010000057.1:0-3671 GCA_040756495.1 Thermodesulfobacteriota bacterium
TCTCAGGCGTCCACGCCTGCCAGATGTACAAGAGCCCCGAACTGACCCTCTTCATCGACATCGGCACCAACGGCGAGATCGTGGTGGGCAACGAGGAGTGGATGGTCTGCGCCGCCTGCTCCGCCGGCCCGGCCTTCGAGGGCGGCGGCATCAGGCACGGCATGCGGGCCAACGCCGGCGCCATCGAAAACTTCCACATCCACCCCGAGACGCTGGAGCCGATGATCATCACCATCGACCGCATCAAGCCGTGCGGCATCTGCGGCAGTGGCCTCATCGCCATTGTCGCCGAACTGCTCGAAGCCGGGGTCATCGACCAGCAGGGCAAGTTCAACCGCAGCCTCGACCACCCCCGCCTCCGCGAAGGGGCGGACGGCTACGAGTACGTGCTGGCCTGGGCCACGGAGACCTTGATGGGCGAGGACATCGCCATCACCGAGGTGGATCTCGACAACCTGATCCGGGCCAAGGGCGCCATGTACGCGGGCTACGTCACCCTGCTCGAATCGGTGGGCATGACCTTTGCGGACCTCGACCGGGTCATCATGGCCGGCAACTTCGGCGCCTACATCGATCTGGAGCAGGCGATCTGCATCGGCCTCCTGCCCGACATCGCCCGGGAAAAATTCTACTACCTCGGCAACGGCTCCATGCTCGGCTGCCAGATCAGCCTCACCGACCATGTCCGCTTCCGCGAGCGCATGGTCGTGAGTTCGCTCATCACCAACATGGAACTCTCGGAGAGCGCCCAGTTCATGAACCACTACATGGCCTCGCTCTTCCTGCCCCACACCGACATGAGCCTCTTTCCCACGGTGCAGGCGAAGCTGCCGGAAAAACGAGGGTAATGGCGGCACACGGGGCGGCCATGGAAATCACCCCCGACCTCTCGCTCTGCCTTGCCTACAGCGGTGCGCCGGAGCGGCTGCATGGTTTTCTGACCTCCCTGGCCGAGACCGCCGATCCGGTGGCCTACGAGGCCATTGTCGTCTATCGCGCCTCGCTCCCGCCGCCCACCGAGATTTTCCGTGCCTTTCCGGCCGTGCTCTTTCTGGAGGAACGCGACGAGGCCACGCCGGCCGCGGCCCTGAACCAGGCACTGCGCCTGGCAAAGGGCCGCTACCTCTCCCTGTGGGCCGATGCCATCCTCCTCCGGCCCCAGACCCTCTATCGCCTGCTGGTGCTGCTCGACGACCGGCCGGAACTGGGCATCGCCGCTCCGCGCCTGACCGGAACAGACGGTGCCGCGCTGACCAATGCCGGCCCCCTGCCCTCCCTCTTTCGTCATCAGCCCGAAGGCCAGCTCCCGGCCGGGCAGGAGACTCCCATCGCGGCGGCCTCTCTTTCCGACCGGGCCCTGATCCTGCGGCGCGAGATGCTCGACGACATCGGCCCCCTGGACAGCGGCTTTCATAACGCGTATGCCGATGCCGACCTCTGCCGCCGGGCCACCCTCGGGGGCTGGCGTCTGGCCCTGCTGCCCGCGGCCGTGGCCATCGACACCGCCCCTTTGCCCCCCTTGTCTGGCGCCTGGGGCGACTTGGCCCGCTTCCTCCTGCGCCGCTGGCTGGCCAGCCGCGCCGCCGCCTGGTAAGGCGCCAGTGACAAATTGCTCCTCTTCGGCAAAAAAACGACTACAATGGAGCGATACCGGGCGGGCGGAATTCTTGCCCCTGCTGGCGCCGAAAGCGCGTCCCAGCTCCTGCCGGCCCGCCCAATCATCAACCCCAGGAGGAAACACCATGCGTCAGATCCTTTCCACCAGCGCCCTGCTCCTTGCCATCGGCCTCGCCGCCGGCACGGCCTGGGCAGCCACCGACTACAGCGCCATGACCACCGACGAACTGGCCGCCAAGCGCGGCACCATGCAGCAGGCCACGGAACAGGAGCGCAATGCCTTTCAGAACGAATGGCAGAAACGCATCCAGCAGATGCAGCCCGAAGATCGCCAGAAGTACATGCAGGGCCAGGGCGCCGGCATGGGTCAGGGCAGCGGCGCCAGGACCGAACAGAAGCGCGAGGAGATGCAGAAGCGCATGCAGGATCGCCAGGATCAGGGCGGCATGATGGGCGGCCGCGGCGGCATGGGTGGCCCTACGTTGGGCGGAGGCCTTAGCGGCATGGGTGGTGGTGGCGGTCGCGGCCGCTAACCTCCATCCCGGCGGGGTCGTTGCCCGGCAATGGCCCCGCCAGCCCTACCCCCTCCCCGCTTTTTCCCGCCCCTGGTCATTGCTTGTTGACATCCGCCTCCTTACACGCTATTTTTGCGCGTTAATCGCTCAAGATTCCGGCGCAATCGGGCGACCATTCCGCTTCTCAATCACCATGGAAACGCGACAGCCGACGAGCAGCGCAGCCGACGGCGTGAACGTCTGATTGAAAACAGCGGCAGCACCCGCGAACATCACGGCCCCCGGCCGGCCACATATTGCCAACGCCAACGAAAGGAGAAGAGGCATGTCCCAGAAGGTATTAGCCATTGCCGAGAGCATCAACATCATGGGCAAGCGGAGCGGCACCGCCATGAAAGAGCGCAATCCCGCCCCGGTCCAGGAGATGGCCAAAGAGGAATCCGCGGCCGGCGCATCCTACCTCGACCTCAACATCGGCCCGGCCAGGAAGGACGGCACCGAGCTGATGCCCTGGGTGGTCCAGACCGTGGAGGCCGCGAGCAACGTGCCGCTCTGCCTCGATACCACCAATACCGACGCCATGGCCGCAGGTTTTGCCGTGGTGAAGAACAAGAGCGCCGCGATCATGAACTCCATCTCCGCCCAGCCGGAGCGGATGCAGAAACTCATCCCGGTGGCCGCCGAGGCGGGCTGCAACGTCATCGCCCTGCTCTGGGGTCCGGACGGCATGCCGCGCGACTCCAACGAGCGCGCCGCCATGGCGGTCGATCTCATGATGGCCCTGGCCGAGGCGGGCATCCCCAATGAAAAGATGATCTTCGACCCCATCGCCACTCCGATCACCCTGGGTGCCGACCAGATCGCCTCGGGCCTCGAATTCTTGAGCATGCTCCAGGAGATCGCGCCGGGCGCCGGCTCCACCGTGGGCCTTTCCAACGTCTCGAACGGCGTGGCCGAGCATCTGCGCAAGTACCTCGACCGCACCTACCTCATCATGCTCATGAAGTACGGCATCACCACCGCCATCGTCAATTCCTACGATGCCGAGCTGATGGCGATCTGCAAGGGCGAGCGTCAGGACCACGTGAACATGGTCCATGCCATGATGGACGGCAACGATCCGGACCCGGCAACCCTGTCCGGCGTGGCCCTGGAGCACTACAAGACCTATAAGGCCCTCTCCGGCCAGACCGTGTTTAGCGAGTCCTGGCTGGAGTTGTAAGAGCGGCTGTTGATCGCCGCTGGCTTACCGGCGGCTCGAAACGAGGGGGCTGCGGCCCCCTCGTCGCGTTTTGGGAGGTATGCGCAGATGGCGGACATCCCTTCGCACCACATGATCTACGGGCATCTCACGGACTACGTCACCGGCGAATCCCTGGTGGACACCGACGACGAACGCTACCGCCAGAAGCTGGCAAGGCTGCTCGTCGAGGAAAGGGGGTTTGCCAAGGAGGATCTTCTGCCCCGGCAGAGGATCGAGACCCTCTTTGCCGGCCAGTTCGTGGTCTCGAAGATCGAACTCGTGGTGCGGCTCGATGG
>JBFLYY010000058.1:0-6430 GCA_040756495.1 Thermodesulfobacteriota bacterium
CAGGCAAGCGCCGTGGCGACGCGGAGCAGACCACCACGCTCCACGAGCCGCACCAGCAGAGGGGCCACCACCATGGCGCAGCCAAAGAACGCCAACCAGAGCCGGCCCAGCCGACCAACAGCCAGCGCGGCCCGCATTTTCCGGTAGCCGTACCAGTGCATGCCGCCGTAGCTCAGAAAAAACAGGAGCAGAAACAATCGCACAAACATACCCCCTTACGTTAAGCGCATCTCCGGCCATTACTCCCGCCAACCCCAGCAGGACATGGCCTTGCCGCCTGACAACTTTTCCGCTTGTCAAACCAGGCCGAAACGACTACCGTAAGCCGGTTTCGTTACCCGGTCGCCTCATCCCTTCCACCGCACCCACAGGTCGCTGGCAATGCCGCAAAGCCTCAAGCTGATCCGCAGCTTCCTGCTCTTGTCCTGTGCCACCATGGCCGCGGTGGTGGTGGCGATCTTCGTCAGTTACCATCTGCGGGCCGAACGGCTCACCGAGGACATCCTGCTCCAGCAGGCCCGCGCCCTCTTCGACGAGATGATCCTCACCCGCCAGTGGGTCTCCGAGCACGGCGGGGTTTACGTCAGGGCCAGGGCCGGCGTCGATCCCGATCCCTTCCTCACCACCATCCCCGGCCTCAAGGTGAACATCACCGACGAGGAGGGGCAACTCTATACCCTCCGCAATCCCGGCCTGGTGGTGAGCGGCATCTCCCGGCTGGCGGAAAAGCAGGGGCAGTTCCGCCTCCACGTGGCGAGCCTCCGGCCGGTGAACGCCAGGGACAATTCGCCGGACCCCTTCGAGCGGCAGGCCCTGCTCTCCTTCGAGCGGGGGGCGAAAGAGGCGCACACCATGGAAGAGACCCCGGGTGGCGAGGTCTACCGCTACATGGCGCCGCTCTATTTCCGCCAGGAGTGCAACAGCTGCCACCGCGGCCAGGGCTATCGCGAGGGCGACATCCGCGGCGGCATCAGCGTCACCATTCCCATGGCCTTCGTCAACGCGGGGCTGGCCGAGAACCGGCGTTACACCATGTTCACCGCCTTCCTGGTCGTGGCCCTGCTCACCGGCTTCCTCTTCTTCCAGTCGAACCGCTACCTCAACCGCATCAAGGAAACCCAGCTCCAGCTGGTGGCCTTGGCCACCCTGGACAGCCTCACCGGCTTACTCAACCGCCGCTCCGTCTACGAGCGGCTGGAGGAGGAGATCGCCAAGCACCGCCGCTTCAAGGGGCCGCTCTCCTGCCTGATGCTCGACATCGACCACTTCAAGGATGTGAACGACTCCCACGGCCATCTGGCCGGGGATGCGGTGCTGGTGGCGATTGCCGAAAACCTCAAGGCACACTCCCGGAAGTACGACATCATCAGCCGCTACGGCGGCGAGGAATTTCTCATCATCCTGCCTGCCACCGATCTTGAGGCCGCCGTCACCGTGGCCGAGAAGCTGCGACAGCGGATCGCCGACCTCCGGGTTCCCCATGCCGAGACGACCCTCCAGGTGACGGTGAGCCTGGGCGTTGCCGAACTCGCAACCACCGAGGAGGAGGCGGATTCCCTGGTCGGCCGGGCCGATTCCGCCCTCTACCGCGCCAAGTCGGGCGGCCGCAACCGGCTGGCCACCGACCCGGCCTGAATCCCGGAGAAGCCCATGAGCGACCAGACAAACGGCCACGTGCCGCCCCGCTCCACCAAGCCCGACCCCGAACGGATGGCGATCCTCCGCAGCCTGCCCGTCGAGATCAAGCAGCGGATCACCGGCGAGGAGGCCCAGGCCTTTCTCTACAACGAGCCGCTGCCCGAGAGTCTGCTCGAAAAACTGAAGGACTACCTGGTGGACGACGAGGGCGGGCAATAACTCAGCCGCCGCCTCGGTCCGTCCCACCCTCTTCCCCCTCCCCCTTCTTCGCCGCCCCTCCCATCCCGTTCCGGAACTGCAAGGCATGGAGGTGGGCATACAGCCCCTGCCGCGCCAACAGCTCCGCGTGCGTTCCCTGCTCGACGATCCGGCCGTGATCGAGGACGATGATCCGTCCTGCCCGCCGCACCGTGGAAAGACGGTGGGCGATGACGATGCAGGTGCGGCCGGCCATGGCGGCAGCGAGGGCGCGATCGATCTTGATCTCGGTCTCGGAATCGATGTTGGCGGTGGCCTCGTCGAGCACGAGAATGCGCGGATCGCGGGCCAATACCCGGGCAAAGGCCAGGAGCTGGCGCTGGCCCGCGGAAAGGCCGAGCCCCCCTTCGCCGATCATGGTTTCAAGCCCCTCGGGCAACTGGGCAACGAGTTCGCCGAGCTGGGCGCCCGCGATCACGCGCGCAAGCGCCGCCTCCTCCACCCCGCGGCCAAGGAGAATGTTCTCCCGCAGGGTGGCGGGCAGCACGAAGACCTCCTGCATGATGAGCCCGATCTGGCTCCGGATCGCCTCGGGCGCCAGTTCCCTCAAGTCGATCCCGTCGATGCGCACCGTACCCGCCTGCGGGTCGTGGAAACGTTCGAGCAGGTTGATCACCGTGCTCTTGCCCGACCCGGTGGCGCCGACCAGGGCGATGGTCCCGCCCGGCGCCGCCGCGAAGGAAATCTCCCGCAGCACCGTCTTTTCCGGCTCATAGCCAAAGGTCACCCCTTCAAAGGCAATGGCGCCCCGGAAGGAGGGAACTGCCGCCGGCCGGGCCGGCACCCGCATGGCCGATTCCCGGTCGAGCAGTTCGAAGATCCGCTCGGCCGAAGCAAGGGCCGACTGCACCACCGAGGATTTCTGGGACAACTCGCGCAACGGCTGGAACAGGAGGCGCAGGTAGGAAAGAAAGGCGACCAGCACCCCGAGGCTCATGCGGCCCGCCATGATCTCGCGGCCGCCCAGCCAGAGCACCCCGGCAATCCCCACCGCGTTCAGGAAATCCACCGCCGGCATGAAAAGGCCGAAGATGCGGATCTGGCGGAGGGTGTGGTGGAGATAATCGGCATTGACCGCGGCAAAGCGGCGGCGCACCTCCGCCTCCCGGCCAAAGATCTGGAGCACGGCGATCCCGGCCAGGGATTCCTGCAAAAAGGAGTTGATGCGGGCCAGCCCGCTGCGGATGGCGCGGAAGGCGTCGCGGGCCAGGCGGGTAAACCAGAAGGTGTGGAGGAACAAAAGCGGCAGCAGGAGGAAAAGCAGCAGGGCCAGCCGCCAGTTGAGCCAGCAGAGCAGGGCGAGGATGCCGACGAGGGTCAGGACGTCGTTGAACATGGTGACGATGACCGAGGTGAACATCTCGTGCAGGTTCTGGATGTCGTTGGTCACCCTGGTCACCAGCTTGCCGGTGGGCTGGCTCTGGAAGAAGGAGAGGTCGAGCCGCACCATGTGGCCGAAGAGGCGCTGGCGCAGCCCCTGCATGATCGACTGGCCGGTGCGCTCCAGCACCTTGACCTGCACGAAACTGGCCAGAAAACCGGTGACCGCGACCACGGCGAAGAGGCCGGCCAGGGCCATCAGGCCGTGCAAACGCGCGGCCGCGGGCAGGGCGGTGTTGACGATGTAACGGTCCATGGCCAGCCGCACCAGGTACGGCACGGTCAGGGTGGCGCCGGTCACGGCAAAGGAGAGCAGCACCGCCACCGCCACCCAGGGCCAGCGTGGCAGGGCCAGGGCGAAGAGCCGGAGCCACAGCCGGTCGCCGTCCCCGCGCCCCTGGTGACCCTCCTCGAAGTAGCCGAAGTTATGCGGCTGCATGATGGTCCGCCTCTTCGCTGACCGCCATGCGCTGGAAGGCATGGATGGCGGCGTAGAAGGAATTTTGCGCCAGCAGTTCCGCGTGAACGCCGGCTGCCGCCAGCCTGCCGGCGTCGAAAACCAGGATGCGGTCGGCGTGCTGGAGCGGGGCGAGGCGGTGGGAGACCATGAGGCAGGTACGGCCGGCCAGGTGCTCCTTGAGGGCCTGCACGATGCGCTGCTCGGTTTCGAGGTCCACGGCGGCGAGCCCGTCGTCGATCAGGAGCAGCGGCCGGTCGAGCAGCAGGGCCCGGGCCAGGGCCACGCGCTGGCGCTGGCCGCCGGAGAGCTTCACCCCCTTCTCCCCCACCTTTGTTTCGTATCCCTCGGGCATGGCGAGGATCTCCTCGTGGATCGCCGCGGCCCTGGCCACCCGCTCGATCTCCTCCTGGCTCGCCTCGGGCCTGCCGAGGGCGATGTTCCCGGCAATGGTGTCGGAAAAGAGGGTCGCCTCCTGGGGCACGTAGGCGATCCGGTCGCGCAGGGCTGCCACCGGCAGGGTATTGACGTCATGGCCATCGACAAAGAGAGCGCCGTCCGCCACCGGATAGAGGCGGGCGATGAGCTGACAGAGGGTCGATTTCCCGGCGCCGGTGCGGCCGACGATGCCGGTGAGCCCCGGCCCGAATTCCGCGCTCACCTCGCGCAGCGCCGGCTCCCGCTGGCCCGGATAGGTGAAGGTAAGAGCCCGGAGGGAGATGGCGGTGGCGGCGAGTTGCGGGCCAATGCCGCTCGAAACCGGCAGGGCAGGCCGCGCCGCAAGCACCGTATCGATGCGTTCGAGGGCGATGAGCCCGCGCTGAAAGAGGTTCAACACCCAGCCCACGGCCATCATCGGCCAGGTGAGCATGAGCAGGTAGGAGATGAAGGCGACGAAGTCGCCGCTGGTGATGGCGCCGCCGATGGTCAGCCCACCGCCGTAGAGCACCACGATGAGCAGGCTCAGGTTTCCCACCAGCCCGGAAGAGGGCAACAGCGCCCCCTGCACCGTCGCCAGCCGCAGGTTGTCCCGCACGTACTCCTCGCCCAGGCGCCGGAAACGGGCGGCCTGGGCATCCTCCTGGGTGAAGGCCTTGTAGAGCTGGATGAAGGAGAAGGTGGAGCGGGCAAACTCGGTGAGGCGCGAAAACTGCTCCTGCACCTTGTGGAAGCGCTGGTGCATCCGGGCGGAGAGCACCTTGGTCACGAGGGCCAGGAGCGGCATCGGCGCCAGGGTCAGCAGGGCCAGGGGCGGGTGGATGTAGAGCATGCAGCCGAAGGCGGCCAGGGTCATCACCACCGCGTCCACCGCCGCCACCACCCCCATGCCGGCGGCGAGCTGCACCGCGGCGAGGTCGTTGGTGGCCAGGGCCATGGTGGCACCCACCGTATGGTGGCCGAAAAAGGTGCGGTCGAGGGTGAGGAGGTGGCCAAAGAGCTGCTCGCGGAGATCGCGCTCCACCAGGCGCGAAAAGCCGAGGATCAGTGCCCGCCAGATGAAACGGCAGACAGCGATACAGAGGGCAAGCGCGACAATGGCCGCCGCCAGCCCGGGCAGAAAGGGGCCGCTGGCGGTGCCGGCGGTGAGGCCGTCCACCGCCTGTTTCGTAAGGCGCGGCACCACCAGTTGCAGAAAGTCAACGCCGATGAGGGCGACAAGCCCCCATCCCAGCCGCCAACGGTAGCGAAGGAGCAGCGGCCGGAGCAGTTCCCATGCCTGAAAGGCCCGGCCGGCAAACGGCGCCGGCTCGGCACCGCGTGCGCCGGCAGGGCCCTGGGGGTGCCCTCTCACCCGCCCGCCGTCCGGCACAGACGGCCAAAGGCGCCGGGAATGGTGCCCGAGGCCCAGAAGACCTTGGCCTGCTTGAAATCGATGAACCAGTAGCCGCCGGGCTTGCGCTCATCGGCCAGGAAGATGAAGGGCTGTTCCCGCGAAAAGCAGGGGTGAAGGTAGAGCCCCTTGGCGTTCTGCCGCGGCACGAGCAGGGCCAGCGCCTCCTCCATGGTGGGCAGCCGCCAGTCGGCATAGCCTGCGAAGCTGGCCGCGTTCTGCGCCTGCACATAGGCAGCCACATGACGGTGGGTGGTGATGTCGCACCCGCCCCGCTGCCACATCACCCCGGAAACCCGTTCGGTGACGGTGAAGCCGTCGTGGTTGTCGATGAGCGAGTGGGCAAAACCGCCGCCGGGGTTGTGCTGCGCCTCGAAGAAGTTGTGCGCCCGCACGATGGCCGCTACCTCCTCCTCGCGGATAAAGGCCGGCGCATGGCGCAGGGGAATGGCCGTTGCCGCCGGCAGGGCACCATCCTTGCCGGGCAGGCCTGTGGCCTCCTCCTCGGCGGGCAGGTTGCTTTCCACCCGCAGCACCTTGGAGGCATCGCCCGGCTCCAGCACCTCCTTGACGATCCACTCCTTGAGGGCCGCGTCCACGGCATAGCTCTTGTCGAGCAATGCCTTGCCCTGACTGGCCACGCAGGCGTCGATCATCGCCTGGGGCGCCATGATCTGCGCCAGCACCCGGGCGTATTTCACGCCGCGCTCCATGAGCAGCAATTTCGCCGGCGCCTCCCAGGCGTCGATGTAGAAGTAATAGTAGCGCTCGCGCTTGTTGCGGATCCGCACCTTGCCGCCCCAGCTCTCGAAGATGCCGAAGGTGTCGGCCGGGGTGATCTCCCAGTCGATGGCGAGCGGTTCCTG
>JBFLYY010000059.1:0-11179 GCA_040756495.1 Thermodesulfobacteriota bacterium
GGCGGGCGCGGCGGCGGCCAGGGCCGGCCGGTCCGGAGAGAGAAGAAGCGCCAGCAGGGAAAGCGGCAGCAGCATGGGCAGGCATCTGGTCATACGGATTCCCTGGGGCAGGCTGAAAAATGATAACCGCAGGGTGTCCTGCGGTTATCGGTATCTGACGCCAGCGTCACTCTGCAAGGGGAGGCGCCCCGGGGATGGGGCGCCAATTCCGGCGAGTCCGTGGTTGCAAAAGGTCATGGATGACTTTTGCAACATCCCGTTAGTAGCGGCGGGGGCCGCCGGGGCCGGATTTTTTCTGGGGCGGCCGGGCCTCGTTGACGATGATCTTGCGGCCTTCCACCTCCTTGCCGTTCAGTGCCTGCATGGCCTGCTGCCCGCCATCGTTGCTGGACATCTCCACGAAGCCGAACCCCTTGGACTGGCCGGTGGCCTGGTCCTTGATGATTTTGGCGCTCTTCACCTCGCCGAACTGGGCGAAGAGATCCGTGAGCTGGGCTTCAGAGAGCTTGTAGGGCAGGTTTCCAACATAGAGATTCATGGCACTGAGTCCTCCTTTGGGTGCCAAGGTTTTTGCCTTGTCCAGCCGATTCCGCGAGTGACGGTGTGACAGGTACAAAAAGGGCGCTTAGCACAATTTAATGTTTCCTAAACCGTTAATACCATACCGTTTTACAGAACAAAAGGGAATTTTTCGCGCTGCTCGGGCCGTACGCGGGGGGTGGCCCTATTCTCCTTCCGGGACGCGGGCCGTGGCCAGGGTGGTGCGCCGATTGTGCTCGTAGCGCATCTGGAGGAGTTCGACCAGCAGGGCAAAGCCCATGGGCAGGTAGATGTATGCCTTGGGCACATGCTTGTGGAGCCCCTCCATGAAGATGGTGACGCCGATGGTGATGAGGAAGGAAAGGGCCAGGATCTTGAGGGTGGGGCGGGCCAGGATGAACTCGCCGATGGGGCCGGCAAAGAAGAGGATGGCCACGAAGGAGATGAGCACCGAGGCGATGATGATCCAGATCTGATCGGTCAGGCCGATGGCGGTGATGACCGAGTCGATGGAGAAGACGATGTCCAGAAGGACGATTTGGCTGATGATGGCGGCAAAGCCGCTCAGGATGGCGCCGGTGGTCGTCCCCTCCTCGTCCTTCACTTCCACCGTGTGGTGGATCTCGCGCACGGCCTTGAAGAGGAGGAAGAGGCCGCCGGCGATGAGGATCAGGTCGCGGATCGAGAAGTGGAGGAAGACGTTGGCGGTAAGCCCGGTGAGGAGCAGGAGGAGGACCAGCGTGAGGATGCGGGCGACGAGCGCGAAGCCGAGGCCTGCCACCCGGGCTGCCTTGCGCCGCTCGGCCGGCAGGCGGCCGACGAAGATGGAGATGACCAGGATGTTGTCAACCCCGAGGACCAGCTCGAGGCCGACGAGCAGAGCGAGGAGGGCAAGGGCGTCCGTCATGATCGTATCCGGTTGTGGGTTGGGAAAAGAGGCCGTGTCCGGCCCGCGTTGGTATCGAATGTACCCTGTCCCGCGCCGGGCGGCAAGGCAACATTCCGGGCGGTCACCCCTTCATGGTGAGCGGGATGCCCATGGCACGTGCAATGCGTTCCCCCATGGCAATGACCTGTTCGCCGGAATGGGAGGAGAAGAGGAGCAGCTGGTGGCGGGCGTCGGCCGCCTTGAGGCGGTAGGAGCCGATGCCGCCGCCATGGTGGCTGATCCAGAGGCGTCCCTGCTCCGCGAGGTTGAGGACGAGCCCCGGACGGCCGTGGGCAAAGCGTTTGCGGATGGTCTTGGTCGCCGCATCGACCTCGATGGTGTAGGCCGAGGTGCGGTAGAGGATCGGGATGAGCAGCAGGGTCGCCACCAGCACCAGGGAGAGCAGGGTGCCGCCCAGGCGGAGGAGCGGATTGGCCCTGTTGAGCCAGACCGAGAGGGTAAGGGAGATGTTCATGGGCGCCGCCACGGCGCAGAGGAGCAGCAGCACCATCACCGTCCGGCGGCGGTTCACCCGGATCTCGATGGGCGCGGCGGTGGCGGCTGGCACCATGCGTTCCTCTTATAGTTCGAGCTGGACCCCCACCTCGATCACCTGATCCGGCGGGATGTCGAAGAAGGCGGCGGCGTCCATGGCGTTTCTGGTCATGAAGAGGAAGAGGTTGGAGCGCCAGCGGCTCATCCGCGGGTGGTCGCCGATGGAGAGCTTTTCGCGGCCGAGGAAGAAGCTGGCGTTCTGCAGGTCGAGGTTGACCCCCTTGTCGCGGGCCAGGGCGAAGATGGTGCCGATCTGCGGCTCCTCCATGAAGCCGTAGTGGGCGATGATGCGGTAGAGGCCGCTGCCCAGCTTTTCCGCCTCGATCTTCTCGAAGTTCGGCACCCGCGGAATCTCCTCGGTGCGGATGTTCAGGAAGACCACCTCGGAGTGGAGGATCTTGTTGTGTTTCAAGTTGTGCATGAGTGCCGCCGGCACCGTGTCATGGTTCCTGGTCAGGAAGATCGCCTGGCCGCTGATCCGCTGGGGTGGCGTTTTGGCGAGCATGGTCTTGAAGACGTCGAGCCGGGTGGTGATGGCCGCCATCTGGGTGCCGAGGATCTCCCGGCCCTGTTCCCAGGTGATCATGATGAGGAAGGAGCAACCGGCCAGGGCCAGGGGGAACCAGGCGCCGTGGAGGATCTTGGTCATGTTGGCGGCAAAGAAGGGCAGGTCCACGGCAAAGAAGAGGGCGGTGACGAGACCGGCGGCCAGGCGGTTCCAGCCCCAGCGCTTGCGCGCCACCACGTAGAAGAGCAGGGTGGTGATGAGCATGGTGGTGGTCACCGCGATGCCGTACGCCGCGGCCAGCTTGCTCGACGACTGGAAGCCCACCACCAGGCCGATGGTGCAGAGCATCAGGATCCAGTTGACCGGCGCCACGTAGATTTGCCCCATGTGGGCCGAGGAGGTGTGGGTGATCCGCAACCGGGGCAGGTAGCCGAGCTGGATCGCTTGGCGGGTGAGGGAAAAGGAGCCGGTGATTACTGCCTGGGAGGCGATGATGGTCGCCATGGTGGAGAGCAGCACCATGGGCACCATGGCCCAGTCCGGCACCAGGGCATAGAACGGATGGTGCGAGGCCTCGGGCTGGGTCAGCAGCAGGGCGCCCTGGCCGAGATAGTTGAGGGCCAGGGCCGGGAAGGCGACGAAGAGCCAGGTGAGCCGGATGGGCTTGCGGCCGAAGTGGCCCATGTCGGCGTAGATCGCCTCGGCGCCGGTCACCGCCAGAAAGACGGCACCGAGGACGATGAAGCCGTGGAGTTTGTTGGTGACCAGAAAGGCGAGGCCGTGCCAGGGGGCGAGCGCCGCGAGGATCTGCGGGGATTGCAGAACCTGGATGAGGCCGAGGGTGGCCAGCACCGTGAACCAGAGGAGCATGATGGGGCCGAAGAGGCGGCCGACCCGGGCGGTGCCGCGGCGCTGGATCAGGAAAAGACCGGCCAGGATGACGATGGTCACCGGGATGACCGAAGACTCGAAGACCGGGGCGATGCCCTTGATGCCTTCCACCGCGCTCAAGACCGAGATGGCCGGGGTGATGATGCCGTCGCCGTAAAGGAGGCAGGCGGCGAAGAGGCCCATGCCCACCATGGTCCACTGGATGGTGCGGGGCTTGACGTTCTTGGGCTTGATGAGGGCGGTGAGCGCCAGAACCCCGCCCTCGCCCTCGTTGTCGGCCCGCAGGATGAAGGCGAGATACTTGACCGTCACGATGAGGAGCATGGCCCAGACGATGAGGGAGACGACGCCCAGCACGTTGGCCCGGCTGACCTCGATGCCGAATTCGCCGTGGAAGCACTCGCGCAGGGCGTAGAGGGGGCTGGTGCCGATGTCGCCGAAGACCACCCCCAGGGCGGCCAGGGAGAGGCCGGCGAGTTTCTTGGTATCCATGGAGTCCGTTGTCGCGCTCATGGTGCGATGTCCTTTTGTGAAGTCATGGCTGGCGGCGGGCGTCAGGAGGCGGGAGAGGTGGCGCCAGCCAGGGCCGGCTATGGGCTGTCGTTTGGGTGGAATATCGGCAATTGCCGTGAAAAGCGCAACCAAAAAATCATTGCCGCGCCATGGGGAGGCATTCTGGCTGACGGGGTTGATCCGCACCGGGGGACTCCGGGCAGGATTTTTGGTCAGACTGGCACATTTCCCGGCCCTTGCGCAGGGTGATGCGCGTCACCTCGCCGGGGCAGTTGAAGCGCAGGGGGACGCTGGAGGCGCCGATGCCGCGGCTGGTGTAGCCGGTCATCCCCTGCCAGTACCAGCGTCCCTCGGCGGTATGGCGCGGGGCGCTGCTGTTGGTGTAGATGGGGCCCCGGCCCGGCGGGCGGATCTGGCCTGCATGGGTGTGGCCGCAGAGGTAGAGGCGGGCGCCGTGGGCCGCTGCCTGCCGGTACGCCTCGGGCGAGTGGGCGAGGAGGATGGTGAAGGCCCCGGCCGGCACGGCTCGGAAGGCGGTATCCTCGTCGTTGGTCCGATAGTAGTGGGGGTCGTCGAGGCCGACGAGCCAGATGGTCTGCCCCTCTCTCTCCAGAGGTTGGTTGTCGTTGACGAGCATGAGAATGCCGGCCTCCTCGAGGTCGGGCACCATCTCGATGCAGTCGTGGTTGCCGAGCACCCCGAAGATGCCGTAGCGGGCGCGGATGTGGGGCAGTACCCGCTTGAGCCGCCGCAGGGCCGGGCCAAAGGGGCCGTAGAGCTTCATGCGGAGGTCGCCGCCGATGAGGCAGAGATCCGCCTCAAGGTTGCGAACCTGGGCGATGAGGGCGTCGGTGAGGCCGTGGACCCCATCGAGATGGAGGTCGGTGAGCAGCAGGATGCGGAATCCGTCAAAGGCGGGCGGCAGATCGGCAAAGGGAAGATCCACCTGCTCCAGCCGCAGTTCGCGGGCATGGGCCATTCCCTCTTCATAGCGGCCGATGGCCTTGAAGAAGAAGGTGAGGAGAACCTCGTTGTAGAGGAGGTTCGAGAGGTTGAACCAGGTGTGCCAGCGGGCCAGCGGCTGGTGGCAGGCGCGCCACTCCCGCAGTCGCACGGTGGAGCGGACGACGCGCGGGTAGTCGTGCATGGCGGGCCGGAAGAGCATCTCCTTCCAGAACAGGGCTCCGGCGTGGGCCAGGGGGATGAAGCCGAGGCCCACGGCCAGCCGCGGCCAGACCGGCAGCCCGAGATGGCCGCCGAGGTACCAGGCGGGCAGCAGGGCCTCGAAGCACTGGTCGAGACCGAGCATGGCGGTGCCGCTCGGGTGGCGGAGGCGGCGCTTGATGCAGCTCGATGCGAGGTCGCCGAGCACTGCCAGCAGGCTGGCCACGGCGGCCACCTGCCAGCGCACGCCGAGCAGCGGGGAGGTGAGCGTTCCGCCCAGCAGCGCGGCGACAACTCCGCGGATGGTCTTGTGCGGGCCGAAGAGGAACTGGCCGTCGGGCAGGTGGAGGCCGAAATCGAGGGGCTGCTTCCAGCGATCGCTCAAGGCCAGGCTGGCCAGGGGCGGCAGGACGTTGACCCAGAGGAGGAAGGCAAAGAGGAGGAGGGTCTCGGTCATCGGCGCTTGCGGGTTGGTTTGGCGGGGAGAGGCGGCCTGAGCGGCGGATTGTAGTAGCCGAATTCGAGATGGGGGAAGCGTTTTTTGAGCGCGGCGAGCCAGGCCCTGATTCCCAGCGGTTCGCCAGCCGGCTGGAAGTCGAGGGCGGAGAGGTACCACTCCACGTCCATGTTGAGGTTGCGGAGCTGGACGAAGTCGGGCCGGCAGTCGTCGATCAGGTCGCAGAGGGCCGCGAACTCGGCCGGGTCGTCGGTGAACCCCGGCAGGATGAAGTAGTTGAGGGAGACAAAGCGTTGGTGTTGCTTCATCACCCGGATCGATTCTTTCACCGTTGCGAGGTCAAAGCCCTTGGGCCGGTAGTAACGGGTATGGTAGTCCGGGCGGGCGCTGTTCATGCTGACCCGCATGGAGTCGAGCCCGGCGTGGGCAAGGCGCTCCACCGCCTCGGGCAGGCTGGCGTTGGAGTTGAGGTTCACCGTGCCCATGCTCGTCTGTTTGCGGATCAGGCGGATCGCCGCCTCAAGGGTGGCGGCCTGGAGCAGCGGCTCGCCCTCGCAGCCCTGGCCGAAGCTCGCCACGTGGCCGGTTTTGTTCAGATGCGGTACGGCGATCTCGGCGATCTCCTGTGGCGTCGGCACGAAGCCGATGCGCTCCTGGGGCGAGGCGCAGCAGCCCGAGGGCTGGAGCGAGATGCAGCCCACGCAGCGGGCGTTGCAGGCGGGCGAGGTGGGCAGCGGCGCCTCCCACTTGCCCATGAAGTAGTTGACCGCGGCCGGGCAACGGTAGGTGAGGCAGCAGTGGCCCAGGTGCTGGATCAGCCGGTTGCCGGGATGCGCCTTGAGCTGCCTGCTGGTGCGGCTGGCGATGCTTTGGGGCGCGTAGCGGTTCGCCTCCTGGCGCGGATCTTTGTCGCTGCGGAAGCCGCAGGCCCAGAATTGGCCGTCGTGCCAGCCCACCGCCGCATAGGCAAAAAGAGGCAGGGTCGGGGCCTGGTCGCGGGATTTCTCGTAGGCGGCCCAGAAGGTGGCGGTGTGGGCCGGGGCCAGGAAGGCGGCCACCGCCTGGATGCCCTCGTTCGGGTCGTCGGGGCTCCGGTCCAGGAGCATCGCCTCGTTGGTTTCGGGATGGATGCCCACCGGCAGCCGCTCAGGGAGCACGAAGAGGTCGCTGCCCTCGGGCAACGGGATGCAGTCGGCGGGTTCGGGCCGAAAGAAGCCGTGGCCGCTGCGGCCGGCCAGCAGGAGTTCGGGGAGTTCCTTGATCTCGCCTGCGCTGTTGGCGTAAACGAGGCAGGGGGTGTGCTCCGGGTGGCGCGTTTTCATGGCCTCTGTTTAGCAGGGCGCAAGCAGCGGGTCAAGCAGCGGGGAGACTGTAGTGAAAAAAAGAGGGGCCCGGACTTGTGGTCCGGGCCCCCCAACGGAGGAGAACCGGCCGAGGTTCTCCGGAGGAGCAGGAAAAAAGGGGAGAGCGGTCAGGGGGGAGGTTGCGCCGCCTTGCTGGCAGCCAGCACATAGGCGCGCAGTTTTTCGTATTGCGCCTTGGTGAGCGAGACCCTGGCCGCCTTCCGGGCCAGGATGGGTCGCCAGCCCTCTGGCGTTCGTTCCTCCGGCTGGAATATCCGGTGGCATTGGCCGCACTCCCGCAGGAAATAGGCCCGACCCTGGGCCAGGTCCGCCGGCACTGCGGTATTGGCAAGTGCCGACGGACGTGAGGCCGTGGGGGCGGAACAGCCTGCGCCGACCAGGGAGAAGAGGAGAAGGCACGCGACGGTGGTCGGGCAGGCAGCTGGTGATTGCATGAACATTTCTCGGCTATCTCCTTAAAATTGCCAGCCCATGCCCAGGTTGAAGGCATTGTCCGGATCGGTGGCGCCATCGGCCTCCAGCACCTGGTAATCCGCCTTGAGCACGAGATTGGGCACCGGATAGAAGGCGAGGCCCATGGTCCAGTCATGGCGGTCTTTGCCGCTGGCGGCGGCCACGCCGGTGGGCATCTGGTGCTGGGTGTCGTACTTATCGTAGCGGACAAAGGGTACCAGGTCGGAATTGGCGAGTTTGCCGCTTTTCCAGGCCGCGGGCATGAGGTGGTAGCCAGCCTCGATGGAGTAGCCGTAGAGTTCCTCGGCCACCTTGCTGGCGCTCAGGTTCTGGGCGCCGTCGATCTCCTCGAAGGCGACCACGCCCTTGAGGTCCAGGTCGCCGAGCCTGGCGGAAAAGTCGCCGGAGTAGATAGTGAGGTCGCCGCCTTTGCCCGGGTCGTTGCCTTCGACGCCGTTGTTGAAGCCGCCATGGTAGAGGGAGACGCCGAGGCGGAAGTTCTGGCCCCAGGTCGCGGCGCTCTCCATGAACGGGTAGTAGTCGAGGCGCATGGTCACGGCCATGTCGTTCAGGCTGGGCACGTCCTTGATGCGGCCGTTGCGGATGCCGTCGCTGGTGAACTTGGAGCCGTCCAGGCCGCCCACCAGGTACGCCTCGTAACTGAGGTTGGAGGCCAGGTTGCCGAAGAGACCGATGCCGTCCGACCACCAGGTGGTGGGGATGATGTACTTGTCGAAGTTGGAGCGCTCGACGCTGTAGAAGGTGGTGGGCTCGTGGTGTTGGTTGGTGAGGCCCATCGGCGTGAGTACCCGGCCGACGCGGATATTGGCGCGATCGTTGAGCAGGAAGTCCACGTATGCCTGCTCCAGTTCGAATTCGCCCTTGGTGCCGTCATCGACAAAGGCGTGCTCCAGTTCGATCTCGCTCTGGAACTTGATCCAGTCGGCAAACTCATAACCAACCATGGCCACCAGGCGATGGATGTCGATCTGGTCCTTGGATTTGCCGTCCACCGAACCCTCGGTGAAGTTGGCGTGGATCTCGCCATAGCCGCCGAAACTCACCTTGGAGAGTGGACTGGCGGCCTCGTGTTCCTTCACCACCGCTTCGACCATGGCCTTGATTTTTTCCTCCTGAGGAGGTTGGGCGGCTGCGGTTTGCGGGCCAGCGTTTTGGTTGTTGAGGGCCGCTACCTGCCTGGTCAACGTGTCGATGCTCGCTTGTTTTTGTTGGAGTGTTTCCAGCAGCAGGGTCATTTTCCTTTCCAATTCAGTAATGCGATCCGGGTCGGTGGCAGCGAATGCTGGCGTAGAGATGCTTGCCATCATGGTCAGAACAACGGCCAGGGCTTTTGTGTGAATGCTTTTCTTCATCTTTCTCCTCTTTTTTCTCATGGTTTTGGTTGGCGTAACAAGTTTTGCATGTCTAACTTTTGTCCTGTTAAAAAATCCTCTTTTGCAGCAGAGGACGGAATATCCAGGCCCGGATGGCTGTGTTAGAAAGTTTTGGTTGCCTAACTCAGAGGCTGTTTTTAGCCGAGCAGAGGGCATGCGTCAAGAATTATTTTTAGGTCAAACTAATTTGTTGCGGGCTATGTAAAAAAATGGCGGGATGGTTGTCGTTGCCGAAGGAGAGGCGTGCTTTGGCGGAAGATTCCCTTTTTCGGGAACGTGCGGCAAAATGGCCGATAACTTCACGAAAGCACGTTGAAAAAGAAGGGTTGAATTTCTGGGCGGATTTTGTATGTTGCCCTCTTCCTTTTCACCACCTTGGACTAGGGAGGGTGCCACGTGGAAAAGCCGGAAAAGACGGCCTGGGAAGTCGAACAGGCCAAGGAGCTTTACGGAATTACCCGCTGGGGTCTGCGCTATTTCGACATCAACCCCAGGGGCGAGGTGATCGTCTCCCCGTTGAAGGAAGAGGGCGGGGCCATCGCCATCGTCGATGTGGTCAACGAGGCCCTCGATCAGGGGCTCCACTTTCCCATGCTCATTCGCTTCCAGGATCTCCTGCGCAACCGGGTGGAGCGGATCAACCGGGCCTTTCAGGAGGCCATGGCCGAGGCCAAGTACAAGAACACCTATCGCGGGGTCTATCCGGTCAAGGTGAATCAGCTCCGCGAGGTGGTGGAGGAGATTCTCGACGCCGGCAGCCCTTTCCACCACGGCCTTGAGGTCGGCTCCAAGTCGGAACTCCACGCGGCGCTCGCCTTCCACGAAGATCCCGAGAGCCTCGTCATCTGCAACGGCTACAAGGACCACCACTTCATCAAGACCGCCCTCATCGGCCGCAAGCTCGGCAAGAAGATCATTCTGGTGGCGGAAAAGGTCGAGGAGATCGGCCACATCATCGCCGCGGCCAAGAAGATGAAGGTGGAGCCGTTCATCGGTCTCAGGGTTCGCCTCGCTTCGGGCGGCAAGGGCAAGTGGGAGAAGAGCGGCGGCGAGGACGCCAAGTTCGGCTTGAACACCCGCGATCTGCTCGAGGCCTCGCGCCTGCTCAAGGAGGCGGAACTGCCCCATGCCCTGAAGCTCGTCCATTTCCATGTCGGCTCCCAGATTCCCGACATCCAGACGATCAAGAAGGCGGTGCGCGAAGGGGCCATGTTCTACGCCAAGCTCAAGAAGCTCGGCCACGACCTCGAGTACCTCGACGTGGGCGGCGGCTTAGGCGTCGATTACGACGGCAGCCGCACCACCTTCCACTCCTCCATCAACTATTCGCTCAACGAGTACGCCCGCGACATCATCTACAACGTCATGGATGTCTGCGACTCCCAGGGGGTGGACCATCCGGTGGTGGTGACCGAGTCGGGCCGTGCCCTGGTGGCCCACCATTCGGTGCTGGTGGTGGAGACCTTCGGCAACGTCAAGAAGGCGGTGGTGGAGGAAAAGCCCAAGAAACCGGCGATCAAGCACAAGCTGGTGGATGAGGCATGGTACAGCTACAAGCACATCAACCCCGACAACCCGCTGGAGGCGTTGCACGACGCCCAGCAGTACAAGACCGAGGCCCAGACCCGCTTCGAGCTGGGACTCATCGACCTCGACGTCAAGGCCGAGGTGGAGCGCCTCTTCTGGCTCATCGGCGAAAAGGTGCTCCAGGCCTACCAGGACGCCGAGTACATCCCGGACGAGATCGTCGAGCTGCAGAGCAAGTTTTCCGACCAGTATCTCTGCAACTTCAGCGTCTTCCAGTCGCTCCTCGACCACTGGGGATTCGGCCAGCTCTTCCCGATCATGCCGCTCCACCGCCTGGACGAGGAGCCCAGGCGGCGCGGCACGCTCGCCGACATCACCTGCGATTCCGACGGCGTGGTCGCCAAGTTCATCAACCTCTACGAGGAAGGGGTGGATACCCTGCCGCTCCACGATCTGAACGGCAAGCCCTACTACCTGGGGGTCTTTCTCACCGGCGCTTACCAGGACATCATGGGCGACATCCACAACCTCTTCGGCCGGGTGAACGAGGCGCACGTCTTTCTCGACGAGGACGAGGAGTCGGGTTACTACATCGAGGAGACCATCGAGGGCACCACCATGGAGAAGGTGCTCGCCCTGGTGCAGTACAGCGAGCACGACCTGGCGCGGAAGATGAAGCGGCAGTTCGATCAGGCGATCAAGGCGGACCGGCTGCGGCCCAACGAGGGCATGCGCCTGTTGAACGAATACACCAGAGGGTTGAAGCGATACACCTACCTCGATCTGTGATCCGGGTTCCGCGTCGTTGGGGCCGGTTCCGCCGGCCACTTTTGCGGTGCAGCCGGCGAGGGGTCCGGTAGGGACGCGATGCGGAAAGAGCGCTTC
>JBFLYY010000060.1:0-2000 GCA_040756495.1 Thermodesulfobacteriota bacterium
ATCCCTTCGTCGACAATACCCGGGTGATCGCCGAGGTCAGCGTCGTCTTGCCGTGGTCGATGTGACCGATCGTGCCAATATTCACATGCGGCTTCTTGCGTTCAAATTTTTCCTTTGCCATTGCTCATCTCCTCAGCGCACTGTTGGGTTGTCTGGCATTCTGCCAAGTGCCGACCATTGAGTATATGTCTGACAAAAAACCACTGGAGCCCACGACCGGACTCGAACCGGTGACTTCTTCCTTACCAAGGAAGTACTCTACCTACTGAGTTACGTGGGCCCCTAAACGTTCTGCTATGCCGCTCGGCGCCTCCCATGACTGACAGGCGCCGCACATTCTGCCTGGAGCGGGAAACGGGTCTCGAACCCGCAACCCTCAGCTTGGAAGGCTGATGCTCTACCAATTGAGCTATTCCCGCCACAACCGTATTCGCATCGGCCGGCACGAAATCGAAGCGGTGCCGGCTTACCGCCGTCTGTTGTTGCGTGGTGGAGGGGGGAGGATTCGAACCTCCGAAGGCGTCGCCGACAGATTTACAGTCTGTTCCCTTTGACCGCTCGGGAACCCCTCCATGTATAAAAAGGCCTCCATCGAGGCCCTGCCCACCTATAGACTCACCGCGCCGGACCAGCCGGCGTTGTTGCCTGCGTGGAGCTGGCGATGGGACTTGAACCCGCAACCGGCTGATTACAAATCAGCTGCTCTGCCAATTGAGCTACGCCAGCCTCGTGAGACGGGACATACTAATCCCTTCGTTTCGAAACGGCAACCCTTTTTTTCGCCAACATCCTCATTTCGTTACGAAAGGTGCGGCGCCAAGGAGACCGGCCCGGGGAATCCCCGGGCCGGTTATGGTAACTCCCGAAAAAAACGTGAAAAAGTCGTTCCTGCTACTCCGCCTTGGCAAAGGAGCTTTCGCGATACTTCTCAAAGGCCATGGCAAAGGTCCGGTACACCATGTGAGCGAACTTGGTGTAGGGCATATAGAGGAAGAGCATGAAAACGGCAACCAGATGCAGGAAGTAGAAGAGATAGGCCAGCACCGGAATGCCGAGCAGCCGGGTGATCTCGGCCCCCATGCCGGTGATGCCGACGGTCATGATCTCGCCGATCAGGAACCAGTCGTAGAAGGTCGGGCTGGCGTTGTTCTCCTCCTCCATGCGGGAACGGTTCATCCACAGGATGCCGATGCCCACCACCAGGGCGATGCCGCTGATGTTGGCGAGCAGTTTGAAGGGGTCGGCCATGGGGATCGGACCATGCATCCCCTCGACGAACATGCCGATGATGTCCTTGCGGACCATGCCGTAGGAGGTGACGACGAAGAGGCCGATGAAGGCAAGCACCAGCGGCAGGTGGCCGTTGACCCGGTTCAGGTTGGCGCCGCACTGCCGGAACCGGCTGTGGGCCAGGATTTCCTTCACCGACGGCACCAGGAAATCGGTGACGAACTGCTTGGCCGACGGCCGGAAGTTGCTCTTGCCCGGCAGCTTGCTCGCCATGTCGTTCCACATGGCGGCAACGCCCTTGTAGGCCGAAAAGACGGCAAAGGCAAAGGCCGGCACGAAGATGGCGTCGATGAGCAGCACGTTCAGGGTCAGGCCGCCGATGATGGTCGGGTGATCCTTGTGGGAATCGAAGAACATGCCGAAATCAATGGCGTCCGGGGCCGGCAGATACATGCCGCCTGCCAGGTACCAGACGGCCAGGATGAGAAGAGCCGGGATGGCCATCATCACCGGCAGATTCTTCCCCTGGCTGCACAGCTTGGCCAGTCCCTGCGGGAAACCGTAATGGGTGTAAGCGTAGGCGCGGATGGCGCCGAGCACGTCGCCCGGCTTGGCGCCGCGCGGGCAGTAGGCGGTACAGTCGCCGCACTGGTGGCAGAGCAGGACATCCGGGTTGCCCACCAGCTTCTCCTTGAGACCCCACTGGGCCCAGATCATCTCCTTGCGGGGAAACGGCTTCTTGTCGGCGGACAACGGGCAGACCACGGAGC
>JBFLYY010000061.1:0-2092 GCA_040756495.1 Thermodesulfobacteriota bacterium
AGACCATCCGCACCATCAACCGGGTGCTGGCCACGATCTTCAAGGAGGAGCAGTTCCTGACCGCGGTCTATCTGGTGGTGGACCGGGGGCGCAACGTCGTTGCCATGGTCAATGCCGGCCATCTCCCGGTGCTGCACCTCGGCGCCCGGGGGGAGGTGCGGTGGCTGACCTCCAACAGCGACATCCTCGGCGCCTTTGCCGACGGCAATTACCGCAGCCAGGAGTTTCCGGTCGGACCGGGCGACCGCCTGGTGCTCTGCACCGACGGGCTGATCGAGTCCTTCGCCGGCGAGATGGTGAGCCATGCCGCGGGCCTCGATCGCCTGCGGGAGGTGGCCCTGCGGACCAGGGTCTTGCCGGCGGAGGAGGCGGTGGCGGTGATCGCCGCCGAATTGCAGCCGGAGGGCGGGGCCCCGGCCCAGGACGACTACCTGCTGTTGCTGGTCGATGTCTGAGGCGGCGGAGGGGCGCATGTATCGCAGGGAACGCCGGGCGGACGGGCTTACGATCTCGCTTGCGGCCAGGCTCGATCTGGTGGAGCGGGCGTGCGCCGACGTGGAGGCCTTGCTGGTCGAAGCGGGCCGGCGGAACTCGGTCTTCGTCGCCCTGCTCGGGCTGCGGGAGGCCCTGACCAACGCCATCTGCCACGGCGCCGGGCAGGATGCCGCCAAAAAGATCGCGGTCGCGGTGCGGTGCGAGGAGGAGGGCATCGTCATCAGGGTCAGCGACCCTGGCCCTGGTTTCGACTGGCGCAAGCGCATCGCCGAACGGCTGGCCTGCATGGCGCATCCTTCCTCGCAGCTTCCGGAGCGGGGGCGGGGGCTCTGCATCCTGCTGCATTACTGTAGCGGCGTTTCCTTCAGCGCCAGGGGCAACGTGGTGGAAATGCAGCTCGCCACCGGCGCCGCGGCAAACGAACCGGACGAATCATGCCAATGAACGAGGAACCCATGTTCGAGCACAGCAAAGAGGGAGACAAGGTGACAGTGCGGCTTGGCGGCAACATCGTGGCCGCCAACGCCGGCGAATTGAAGGCGGAACTCGCCAGGCTGCTGCAGGAGGGGGCGCTCCGGCTCCGTCTCGACCTTGCCGGGGTACAACTGGTCGATTCCATGGGGCTCGGCGTCCTCATCGCGGCCCACAATTCGTTGCAGAAGAAGGGACAGCGGCTGGAGGTCGCCAATGCCTGTCCCGATGTCCGCAAGCTCCTGGCGGCGATGCGTCTGGATCAGCATTTCGAGATAACCGGCTGAGCCGTGCGCCGGGCAAAGAGGAGTCTGGAGAACCCATCATGGCCGAGATCGTGAACGACGAGACCCTGCACATGTATGTGCAGGAGTCCAAGGAGCACCTGGAGAACATCGAGAGCGACCTGCTGGAAATCGAGCAGCAGGGCGAGGCCCTGGACGAGGAGGTGGTCAACCGGGTCTTCCGGGCGGCCCATTCCATCAAGGGCGGCGGCGGCTTCCTCAATCTGCTCCAGATCAAGGAACTGGCCCACAAGATCGAAAACGTGCTGGACATGATCCGCCACCGGCAGCTGGTGCCGACCTCCGCCGTGGTCAGCACCCTGCTGGAATCCTTCGACCATCTGGGGCACCTGCTCGACAACGTTCTCGAGAGCAACGAACTGGACATCGCCCTCCATGTCTCCCGCCTGGAGGCGGTGGTCACCGGCGGCCTGCAGAACGGCGAGAAGGCGTCGCTCCACGACATGCGCCGCCTCGGCCATCCGGCGGTGCCGCATCTTTTCGAGGTCTCTGCCTTCGATCTCAACCAGGCCGGGCAGAACGGCCGGGTCTTCTACGTGCTGGAGATCGACCTGCTCAAGGACGTCCACCGCAAAAATCTGGGGCCGCTCGATATCCTTTCGAGGCTCGAGGATGGCGGCGTGATCCTCGACATCACCGTCGGCCTCGCCGCCGTGGGTTCCCTGGAGGACGAGGAACTGCTCTCGGGCATCCCCATGTTCCTCCTCTACGCCTCGATCATCGAGCCGGACCTGCTGCCCATGGTGCTCGACCTGAGCGCCGATCAGGTCCATGCCTTGGGCGACCTCCCGGCGCTGGCGGCGCAGGCGGCGCCCGTCCCC
>JBFLYY010000062.1:0-2367 GCA_040756495.1 Thermodesulfobacteriota bacterium
CTCGCCGAAGCGCAGCAGATGGCAACCGTGTTGCTCAACCGCCTGCGGCGCGAGGGTTTTGCCAAGGCGCACCTCGGCCTGCGCGACTTGACCAGCGCCAGCGAGTCGGATCTGCTCGATGCGGCGTGGCATGCCCTGGCCGTGGCCCGCAAGCGCGGACCATTCGGTCTTGCTGTCCATGAGGAGGCCGATGCGGCCTCCGTCTTTCCCTCCCTCTCCCGCAACGAACAGCGCAAGGTGGCGGCGTGGTGGCGCGGCAAGGAACACTTTGCCCTGGCCCTCGTCCGGCAGGATCAGGAGGCTGCCAGCAACCATTTCACCAGGCGGCTGCGGGGGGTGCTGGATGGCAAGGAGCCATACCTGCTTTTGAACCAGCGCGAGGCCCTGGTCTTTCTGGACGGTGCTGGCCGCAACGAGGCCACCAAGTGGCTGCGCCGTTTCCGCAAGGCCATGGCCCAGTCTGCCGGGAGCACCTTTTCCGTGGGCATTGCCCTCTATCCCTGCCTCAGCTTCAGCAAGGCACAGATGCCGGTCAACTGCCGCAAGGCCCTCCAGCATGCCGAGTTCTTCGGTCCGGGCTCCGAGGCGATCTTCGACGCGGTGAGCTGCAACATCAGCGGAGACGTCTCCTACAACGGCGGCGATCTCCCCAGGGCGGTGCGGGAGTATCGCCTCGGCCTGGCGCTCGATCCGGCCAACGTCAATCTGCTCAACAGCCTGGGCGTGGCCTACACCCAGCTCATGCGGCCCCGCATGGCGCAGCAGTGCTTCGAATTCGCCCTGCGTCACGACAAGGGCAATTTCATGGCCCTCTTCAACCTGGGCTTCCTCCATCTCCATCGCGAGGAGCACGCCCAGGCCCTCGACTGCTTCGAGCGGGCCTTGGCGAGCAACGACCATCACTTCGACCTCCTGCTTCAGCTCGGCAAGCTCTACTGTCGCCAGAAGCGCTTTGCCGAGGCAGTCGAACTCCTTTCGCGCTGTGTGACCGATGCGACTCTCGACGAGCGGCGCAACGGCGACCGCGCCGCGGCCTGGCGTCTGCTCGGCGAGGCGCATGCCGGCCAGGGCGAGAACAAAAAGGCGATCCATGCCTTCCAGAAGGTGCTCTCCTTCACCCATCGCGATGCCCAGGCGTTGAGCATGCTCGGCGAACTCTATGCCCGGGAGAAGGAGGGCGACGAGATTGCCCTCACCCTCTGCCAGGAAGCGGTGGCGCTCGACGGTGGCCAGGGCGAGCACTGGCGGCGGCTTGCCTGGGTGCAGTGGGCCCGGGGCGAGGCCGATGCGGCCATCGCTTCGCTCAAGCAATGTCTGCAGCTCGACCGCAAGAATCCTGCGGCCCTCTTCTGGCTTGCCCGTATCTACCGCGAACAGGGGCGGCTTACGGAGGCGCGCCGTCTCTACGAAAAGGTGCTGCGCTTGCAGCCCAACCATGCCGAGGCGAAGAACGCCCTGGCCCAGGTGCGTCAATAACGCGGGGCATCGCCCCCTCAGCAAGGAGAAACCATGGTCAAGATTACCAAGGCCGGCCGGGTGATCGACGAACGGCAGCAGTATTCCCTCGACAACTTCCAGGTGGGCGACTCCTGGCGTCTTTTTCGGATCATGAGCGAGTTCGTGGATGGCTTCGATACCCTGGCGAGCCTCGGCAAGCCGGCGGTCTCCATTTTCGGCTCGGCCCGTACGCCCTTGGGGGAGAAGTATTTCGAGCTGGCCGACAGGATCGCCTACGACCTCGCCGCGGCGGGCTATGCCATCATCACCGGCGGCGGCCCCGGCATCATGGCCGCGGCCAACCGGGGCGCGGCCAAGGCCGAGGGCGTTTCCATCGGTCTCAACATCAACCTGCCCTTCGAGCAGGAGCCCAACGGCTTTGCCAACGTGCCCTTGAACTTCAAGTACTTCTTTGTCCGCAAGGTGATGTTCATCAAGTACTCCATGGCCTTCATCGGCATGCCGGGCGGCTTCGGCACCCTCGATGAACTCTTCGAGTCCCTCACCCTGATGCAGACCCGGCGGATCAAGGCCTTCCCGGTGATCCTGGTCGGCTCCGAATTCTGGGGCGGGCTTGTGGAGTGGATCAAAGAGCAGATGCTCGTCACCAACAAGGTCGACAAGGACGATCTCCTCTACTTCCAGGTCATGGACGACCCGGAGGAGGTGGTGCACTACATCAAGCGGACCGTGGTGTTGTGAGCCATGTAAAGGTATTATACATAAGCTGAGAACTGAACATTACGACGGGTGATTGAACGCGGATAGGTTATTGTGAGCATGCTGGAGAAATATCATGTTGATTCATTCTATCAAGCTGAACAATTTTTTGAGTTTTGGGGAAACAGAAGCAACGATTGACCTGCGTTC
>JBFLYY010000063.1:0-12910 GCA_040756495.1 Thermodesulfobacteriota bacterium
ACGCCGCGCACCGTCTCGATGTGCTGGCCGGCGGGACCGAGTTTTTTGCGCAGCCCGAAGACCTGGACGTCCACGGCGCGCGGGGTGATGACGTAGTCGTAGCCGCGGACCGCGTCGATGATCTGCTGGCGGCTGAAGACCCAGCCCGGCCGGCGGGCCAGCAATTCGAGAATGCCGAATTCGGTGAGGGTCAGGGAGACGGGCTCGCCCGCCACCGCGACCTCGTGCCGCTTGGCGTCGATGCGGATCTCGTGCACCGCGAGGAAGGGCTCGCCTTCTTTCTTCTCTTCCTCCGCCGGCAGCCCGGCCTTGCGCCGCAGCGCCGCCTTGACCCGCGCCACCAGGATCTTGGGGCTGAAGGGCTTGGTGATGTAGTCGTCCGCCCCGAGGTCGAGGCCGGTGGTGACGTCCTCGTCCTCGCTTTTGGCGGTGAGCATGATGATGGGGAGTTCCGCGGTCTCGGAGGCGGCGCGCACCGCCCGGCAGATCTCCAGGCCGTCGAGGCCCGGCAGCATGAGGTCGAGGATCACCAGGGCCGGTTTTTCCGCCTTGATCCGGGCCAGCCCCTCGGCGCCGTCTTCGGCGTGGCTCACCGTAAAGCCCGCCTTGCTGAGGTTGTAGCCCACCAGTTGCTGGATGTTCTCGTCGTCCTCGACGATGAGGATGTGCGCTTTCGCCTTCACGGTACGCGGGGTCAGTCCATGAAGTATTCCGGGGTGTGGCGGACGATCTCCGCGTCCACCAGATAGACCACGTCCTCGGCGATGTTGGTGGCATGGTCGGCGATGCGCTCCAGATGCCGGCCCACGGAGAGGGCATGGAGCAGGCAGTTGATGTATTCGGGGCCGCCGATCACCTCGCTTTTCACCGTTTCGTACATCTCGCGGTTCATGGCATCGACCTTGTCGTCCTGGGCCCGGACCTTGTGGGCCAGGCGCGGATCGAGGTTGACCAGCGAATCGATGCTGTCGCCCAGCATCTGCTGGACCAGATTGGACATGGTCTCGTAGTCGAAGGGCATGCAGATCCGCGGCTGGGTGGCGAGGAAGAGCGAGCGCTCGGCGATGTTCACCGCCAGATCCCCCACCCGTTCGAGGTCGCTGTTGATTTTGAGGACCGCGATGATGAACCTGAGATCGATGGCCACCGGCTGGTGGAGGGCCAGGAGCTTGAGGCACTCCTCCTCGACGTCCACCTCCATCTGGTCGATGTTGAGGTCGCCCCGGATCACCTCGTTGGCCAGTTCGCTGTTGCGCTCGATGATGGAGCGGGTGGCCTTGGCCACGTTCTCCTCCACCACCGCGCTCATGGTGATGACCTTCTTCTTGAGTTCCTCGATTCCCCTGCGCAGATGTTCAGCCATGCTCTCCCCTCCTCATCAACCGAAGCGGCCGGTGATGTAATCCTCGGTCTCCTGTTTGACCGGCTTGGTGAATACCTTCTTGGTGGGCCCGTATTCGATGAGTTCGCCCAGGTACATGTAGGCGGTGTAGTCCGAAATGCGGGCGGCCTGCTGCATGTTGTGGGTGACGATGATGATGGTGTAGTCGCCGCGCAGTTCGCGGATCAGATCCTCGATGCGGGCGGTGGAGCGGGGGTCGAGCGCCGAACAGGGCTCGTCCATGAGGATGATCTCCGGATGCACCGCGATCGCCCGGGCGATGCAGAGGCGCTGCATCTGGCCGCCGGAAAGGCCCATGGCCGAACGGTGCAGGCGGTCTTTTACCTCGTCCCACAGGGCGGCGCGCCTGAGGCTTCTCTCCACGGTCTCGTCCAGCATCGTTTTGTCCTTCACCCCGGCGATGCGCAGGCCGAAGATGACGTTCTCGTAGATCGACTTGGGGAAGGGGTTCCACTTCTGGAAGACCATGCCCACCCGGCGTCTGAGTTCGATGACGTCCACCGCCGGATCGAGGATGTTCTCGCCGTCGATCTTGATCCCCCCCTCGATGCGGATGGCGTCGATGAGGTCGTTCATGCGGTTGAGGCAGCGGATGAAGGTCGATTTTCCGCAGCCAGAGGGGCCGATCAGCGCGGTGACGTTGGCCTTGGGGATGCCGAAGCGGATGTCCTTCAGGGCGCGGCTCTCCCCGTAGTAGAGATTCAGGTCTTCGATCTCGACCTGAGGGTTCTCGATGGGGATGATGGGAATGTGGCTCAGCGGCATGGCCGGACCTCGCTTGTGCTCGGATTCATACGTCCACCACGGAGTAGCGCTTGCGCATCTGGTTGCGCAGGTAAATGGCGGTGCTGGTCATCACCAGCACGATCAGGATCAGGAGCAGGGTGGTGACATAGACCATGGGCTTGGCTGCCTCGACGTTCGGCGACTGGAAGCCGATGTCGTAGATGTGGAAGCCCAGGTGCATGAACTTGCGGTCGAGATGGAGATAGGGGAACTGGCCGTCGAGCGGCAGGCTCGGGGCGAGTTTGACCACGCCGGTGATCATCAGCGGCGCCACCTCGCCGGCGGCCCGGGCCATGGCGAGGATGAAGCCGGTGAGAATGCCGGGCGAGGCCATGGGCAGGAGGAGCTTGGTGAGGGTCTGGAACTTGGTGGCGGCCAGGGCCTGGGAGCCTTCGCGGATGCCGGGCGGGATCGCGCCCAGGGCCTCTTCGGTGGCCACGATCACCACCGGCACGGTAAGGAGCGCCAGGGTGAGGCTGGCCCAGAGGATGCCGCCGGTGCCGAAGGTCGGGTTGGGTAGCCGCTCGGGGAAGAAGAGCTGGTCGATGGTGCTGCCGATGCCATAGATAAAGAAGCCGAGGCCGAAGATGCCGTAGACGATGGAGGGAATGCCCGCCAGGTTGTTTACCGCGATGCGGACCATCTTGACCAGTATTCCTTCCTTGGCGTATTCGCGCAGGTAGATGCCGGCCAAGACCCCGATGGGGAAGGAGAAGATGCTCATCAGGAAGACGAGCATGATGGTGCCGAAGATGGCGGGAAAGAGACCGCCCTCGGTGTTCGCCTCCCGCGGCTCGGCGCAGAAGAGTTCCTTGAGCCGGGCAAGATAGTAGCCGCTCTTCTGCCAGACGGTCATGGTGTTGGGCTGATAGAAGCGGACGATCTCCGCCAGGGCGATGCCCTTTTCGCTGCCGCTGGCATCGACGAAGAGCGCCTCGTACTGGTTGAGGGCCGTGCGCCGGTCGGCCAGGCGGTTGGCCAGGGCGTCGAACTCGGCCTTGAGCGTGTGCTCCTGCCCTTCGAGGGCGGTGATGCGGGCAGCGTCGCTGCCTTCATGCCGGAAGCGGAGCTTGGCGAGCTGACCCTGGATCTTCTCCAGCCGCGCGTTGAGCGTGGCGATGCTGGCGTTGAGCCTGTCCACCTCGGCCAGCAACGGGATGATGGCCTGGCGGGCCTTGGTCAGGGAGGCCGTGTCGCTGGCCGGTTGCGGTGGTTGGTTCGGAAAGCGGATCTCGCGCAGAAAGCCGTGGAAGTTGCCGTTTTCGAGGCGTTCGACCACCAGGGCATCCTGCGGTTCGCTCAACTGCCGGATGGCGGCGGCGTCGAGCCAGCGGAAATCGAGGCCGTACATCTCCCGGTTGGCCACCTTGAACTGGTAGCGCCATTCCTTGCCGTGGGGTTGTTGCTCGCGCTGCCTGATCTCGCCGAGCACCTTGCCGCCGTCGGTCAGTTCGGCCAGGGCCAGCGGCCGCGGCCAGAAGATGGCGATCCCGTTGGCGATGACCACGCCGAGCAGGGTCAGGGTCAGGAAGAGAACGAGGGCCAGGGCCAGGCCGGTGGCCCAGACGTACGGTTCGCCCTGTCGCCAGAATTTGTGTCGCATCCGGGCCTCCTTGTTAATACCGGCCGTATTTCTTGCGCAACCGTTCGCGGACGATCTCGGCGCCGGTGTTGAGCAGGAAGGTGAGGAGGAAGAGCAGGGTGGCGCAGAGGAAGAGCACCCGGTAGAGGGTGCCGTTCACCGGCGCCTCGGGGATCTCCACCGCGATGTTGGCGGATAAGGTCCGCATGCCGTTGAAGAGCGACCAGTCGATGATCGGGGTGTTGCCGGTGGCCATGAGCACGATCATCGTCTCGCCCACCGCCCGGCCGAAGCCGATCATGATGGCGGCGAAGATGCCGGGGCTGGCCGAGGGCAATACCACCCGCCAGATCGTCTGCCAGCGGCTGGCGCCCAAGGCGAGCGAGGCGGCGGTGAGGCTGGGAGGGATGTTCGAGATGGCGTCCTCGGTGATGGAGAAGATGATGGGGATCACGGCAATGCCGAGGCCGAAGGCGATGATGATGGAGTTGCGCTGGTCGTAGCGCATGCCGGCCACGTCGAAGAGCCACTGCTGGAAGTCGCCGCCGAAGAAGCGCGTTTCGAGCCAGGGCGCGGCGGTGAGGCAAACGCCGCCGGCCAGGAGGATGACCGGCACCAGCAGCAGGAATTCGTACCCTTTCATGCGGTGATGGCTGGTGGGGGTCTCGCACAGGGGCCGGATCAGCAGGATGAAGATGAGAAAGAAGAGCGGCACCACGACGACGGCGAGCAGCATGGCCAGCACCGCCCGCTCGACCAGGGGGGCGAGCCAGAGGGCGACCAGGAAGCCGATGACCACCGAAGGCACCGAGGCCATGATCTCGACGGCCGGCTTGATGGTCTGCTTGAAGTGGGGCGGGGCGAACTGGCTGACGTAAACCGCGCCGAAGATGGCGAGCGGCAGGGCGAAGATCATGGCGTAGAGGGTGCCCTTCATGGTGCCGAAGAGCAGCGGCACCAGGCTGAGTTTGGGCTCGAAATCGTCGTTGCCCGAGGAGGACTGCCAGGTGTAGCCCGGAGCGGGGTAGCTTTCGTACCACACCTTGCCGAACAGGGTCTTGAGATTGATCTCGGGGTGGGGGTTGTCGATGGCCCAGAGGCGGAGACCGCCCTGGCGGTCGATGCCGACGAGGCCGTTGTCGTTGGCCGAGAGGCCGATGGCGGCGAGATCGGCGGCAAGGGTGAGCAGATGGTTCTCGCTGGTCATGTGGTCGAAGTGGACCGTGCCGGACCGATCGAGGCTCACCAGCGATTTGCTGCGCAGGGAGGGGAGGATCGCGGTCACCGGGCCAGGGTGGCTGGCCAGGGCATGGATCTTGCGCAGCTTTTTGCTGCCGGCGTCGCCGTCCTCGCTGGCTACCGGCATCCAGGTGGCGAGGCTGCCGTCGGCGCCGCCCACCGCCACCGAGATGTCGCCCAGCACCAGGGCGATGGCCGTTACCGCCCGGTTGCCTGCCACTGCCACCACGTTGTCGGTGCGGGTGGCGGCGTCGCCGAGTTCCCAGCGCAGCAGGCTGCCGTTGTCGGTGCCGGCATAGAGGGTGGTGCCGGCCTGGTCGAGGACGAAGGCGGTGATGGCGCCCGGCAACTCCTCCGCGATGAGGAAGGAGACGTTTTCGGTGGTTTCGTTGCCGAAGAGGTCGCTGGTGGTGACCTGGCGGCTCACGCTGAAGCGGTTGTCGGCGAGCAGGGCCACCGTGGTGAGCGGAGCGCCGTCGCCGCCGCGGGCCGCAACCCGGAGCGGGGCCGCCGGATAGTTTTCCGGCGGCAGTTCCTGGCGGCCTTGCAGTTCCGGGGTGATGGTGCGCTGGCCGTTGGCGTCGAAGGTGGGGGTGTAGGCCACCCGGCAGCGGGAGACGCCGCCATCCTGCCAGAGGATGGTGAAGGCATCGTGGTTGCGTTCGAAGACGCGGATCGTCCGCGGGGTTTCGCTGATGGCGGCGGTCGTCAGCGTGGCGCCCGATTTGAGGTCGTAAAAGGTGAAGATGCCCTGGTTGTCGAGGGCAAAGGCGACTTCCCGGTAGTCATCCATGCCGGCGGCGACCAGGGCGGTCTGGCCGGCCCGGGCCGGCAGCTGGCGGATGACCTCGGCCGAGGCGGGCGCGAAGAGCGGCAGCGCCACCTTGACGATCAAGAGCAGGATGGCGATGACGCTGGCGATGATCAGCATGCCGCCCACGGTGATGACGCGGGTGGCGATGCGGTCGTGGCGCCGGACCTTCTGGATGAATCGTCTTTCCATACGGCGTTGGCTGACCTTTTGTGGGCGCGGTTGCCCGGGGAAACGAGCAGGGCCCTTGATGCACGAAGCCCAGGCGCCTGGTGGCAGACGCCTGGGCCACTTATTAACAAAAGTCGGACAGGGAGGCCAGCACTAATTGAGCTTGGCCAGTTCTTTCTCGATGACGCTGGCCGGCAGCGGCAGGAAGCCGTCCTTCACCACGATCTGCTGGCCCTCCTTGGAGAGCACGTACTTCAGGAATTCCTTGGTCGCCGCGGGCAGCGGCTTGTTCGGCTCCTTGGCCACATAGATGTAGAGCATGCGGGAGAGGGGGTACTTGCCGGAGAGGACGTTGGCATAGTTGGCCTCGAAGAGCTGGCCGCCCTTCTTGTCGCTCAGGGGCACGGCGCGGACGCCGGAGGTGGCGTAGCCGATGCCGGAGTAGCCGATGGCGGCCTTGTCTTCGGTGATGCCGAGAACCACCGAGGCGGAGCCCGGCTGTTCCTTCACGGTATCCTTGAAGTCGCCCTTGAAGAGGGCGTGTTCCTTGAAGTAGCCGTAGGTGCCGGAGGCGGAGTTACGACCGTAGAGGCTCATGGGGGTGTTCGCCCAGGTTCCGGTCATCCCCACCTGACCCCAGGTGGTGTAGTTCTCGCTGATCCCGCCCTTGTGGGTCTTGGAGAAGATGGCGTCAACCTCCTGCAGGGAGAGGCCCTTGATCGGGTTGTCCTTGTTGACGAAGACCGCCAGCGAATCGAGGGCCACGCCGATCTGGGTCGGCTTGAAGCCGTGCTTCTTGGCAAAGGCGTCGAGTTCCTCGTTCTTCATGGCGCGGGACATGGGGCCGAGCTGGGAGGTGCCGGCGATCAGCGCCGGCGGCGCGGTGCTGGAACCCTTGCCTTCCACCTGGATGCGGACGTTGGGGTAGGCCTTGCGGAAGCCCTCGGACCAGAAGGCCATCAGGTTGTTCAGGGTGTCCGAGCCGATGGAATTGAGGGTGCCGGAGACACCGCTCTCCTTCTTGTAGGCGGGGATCTTCGCGTCCACCTTGACCTCGCCGGCCAGGGCGGAAGTGGCGGCCAGGGCGACGGCGCAGCCGGCGACCAGGGCCTTTTTCATGATGGTTGTGGCAAGATGCTTCGTCATTTTCAGGTTCCTCCAAAGGGGGTTGGCAGTGTGACGGCCGGTTGGGTGGGGCGCCACGTTGGTGTGTGCACAACCATGCCCCCAGGGTGTTAGAATTGTATTAGTTTTTTATTAAGAATTCAAAACAAAGTGGGTTTGTTTCGTATCCCATTGAAATTCCGCTTTTTTCATTTCTAACTCTTTTCTCATCGAAAAATAATCCCACGCTAACCTCCGTCTCCTAAGGTCGTTTCACAACTTCAGTCGAGGGTGCTCCGGCACGATGCCGGGGCGTTTGGTTGGAAACATTCTTTGGGAGAAAGGAGACGTAGCATGAAGAAGATGATGTTGACCGTGGCCGCCCTGACCTTCGGGGCCGTATTGCCGATGCTGGCGCATGCCGGCGCCGGCGCGGATTCTGCGGAGGATATCAAGCAGGAGCTGGAAGCCCTGCGCCTCAAGATGGCCGCGCAGATGGAGCGGGTCGAGCACCTTGAAGACCAGCTCAAGAAGCAGAACGGGCAGGGCGGGCAGAGCGGCAAGGTGGTGCTGGCCAACGAGTTCATCGACCAGCTGACCATGAAGGGCGACCTGCGGGTCCGCTACGAGCGGCAGGACAAGGAGTACTACGGCCAGGCCAACACCACCGACGTGGCCCGCGACCGTTGGCGCACCCGGTTCCGGGTTGGCGGCATCTGGAACAACAAGGCCGAGGACTGGCAGGTGGGCGCCGGCCTTGCCTCGGGCAGCGACGATCCGACCAGCACCAACGACACCTGGAGTGAGACCAAGTCCTTCGAAACCGGCGACATCCGGCTCGATTACGCCTATGCCGCCCACAAGTTGGACGACTTCAAGTTCACCTTGGGCCAGCAACTCAACCCCTACGAGACCTCCTGGGTGCTCTGGGACGGCGACGTGCGGCTGGCCGGCATCACCGCCCAGTACGGCAAGAAGGAGGGACTCTTTGCCACGGTGGGCGGCTATAGCGCCAAGCTGGTGAACGACGACAACACCGCCATGCTCTACATGGGCCAGGCAGGGTACCGCGGCAAGGTGGACAAGGTGAATTATACCGTGGCCGCCGGCTACCACACCTATGACCAGTCCTTCATCAACGACAAGGCCAACACCTCGCTCAACAACATCGACCCGACCCAGTATGCCCTGGAGATCGGCGACCTCTACGGCAAGGTCTCCTTCCCGGTGGCCAGCGCCAAACTCTCCCTCTACGGCCACATCTGGCAGAACTTCGGCGCCGACGGCGACATCGGCGAGAGCCAGGCCAAGGATTTCCCCAAGAAGCCGGAGGATGCGGATCTCGGCTGGGTATTGGGGCTTGACGTCAAGATCGACAAGGTGAAGCTCGGCTACGCCTACGCGGTGGTGGAGGCCGATTCCCTCTATGGCTATCTCGGGGATTCCGATTTCGGCGACGGCCTCGGCATGTCCAAGACCAACAAGAAGGGCCATCGCCTCCAGGCGGGTTACAGCTTCACCAAGAACTGGGCCGCCGACGTCACCTGGCTGAGCTACGAACAGGACGAGTCCTTCTACTCGACCAACAACAAGGTGGACAGCGTCGATCTCTACCAGTTCGACGTGAGTTACAAGTTCTAGCAGGACAATCCCGGCGCGTTACGAACTCGCCGGCCTGCTAACCCGTTCCCACCCCTGGCAACAGGGTTTGCCGTACCGGCTGGCGTTTCCGTGGCCTCCCCCGGACGCGGGGCGCCAGCCGCCTGTTTCTTCTCTCTCTTTTTCCTCCTTGCTTGGCCCCCCTGCCGCCGCCTGTGCGGCAGGGGGGTTCCTGTTCAAAAAATAACCGGCTCCTCATACGATCCTAACGGGCGGGGGATACCTTCACCCCGTCAACCCGGCAATGCCGGAGCAGGAAAACGCACCACGCCAATTCACCGAACGGAGGGGCCGATCATGAGCTGCAAACATCTGTCGCACTACACCTACAACGACAATGCCTGGGCCGTGGCCAGCTGCGCGGCCAGGCAATCACCCTATGTCCCCAGCCTGAAGGATCTGGACCGCTTCTGCCGGAGCGGCGCCCACGTCGTCTGCCCCTATTTCCTCGCCGGCCGCATCCTGCCGGCCGCGGAGCAGATCGTGCTGGCGGCCGCCCGTTAATTGGCGCCACCAAATCCTGGCGGCGCCGGCTGGCGCCGTCAACTCAGCCCCATCGACAGGAGGGACGCGGCATGCGTAACAGCCTCAAGCTCAAACTCGGATTCTTCTTTGTCTTCGTGATGCTGGCCGCCGGGGCCGGCATGGGGGTGCTCTACACGATTTCCCTGACCACCCAGGAGCGCCTTATCTACGGGACGCGCCAGGCCAGCGAGGGCATCCAGCTTTCCGGCGAGGATGCCATGGACAACGTCCTGTTGGTGCGGGAACTCCAGGCGGCGCTCCTGAACCAGATGCTTCAGTGGAAGAATTTTCTGGTCCGTGGCCAGTTCCAGGACATGCGGGCCAAGTACGAGCAGGAGCTGGAAAAGGGGGATCTCCGGATCACCGCCATGCTGGGGGCGGCCCGGCGTTCCTTTGCCAGGGATGCGGCAATCCTGGCCCAGTTGCAGAAGATCGCCGCCGAATATGACGGCTTCAAGCAGCAGATGGGCACGGCCAAGGGGATGATGCTGTTCCACGATTCCTATTCCGAGGGGATCCGCGCCGCGGACCAGTACACCGGCGACAAGGGGAGCGAGGCCATCGCCATGACCCGCGCTCTGGCCGAACAGATCGCCAGGCAGAGCGGCCTTGAGACCGGCAAGACCGTGGCCGGGGTGCGGGCCCACCAGGACGCCCTCTACCGCGAGGCCAAGCTGCGCTCGACTCTGGTTACCGCCGGCGCCGGTCTCGGCGTGTTGTTGGTTCTGGCGGTGGTCTTCGCCTATCTCGGCCGCAAGGTGATCCAGCCGATCACCGGGATCAACGACCGGTTGCAGGCGGTGGTGGCCGAGGTGTACGAGGAGTCGGCGCAGCTCTCCGCCACGAGCCTCGAACTGGCGGCGGGCGCGAGCCGCCAGGCCTCCGGGGTGGAGGAGACCAGCGCCGCCATGCAGCAGCTCAACAGCCAGACCAACGCCAACCACGAGAGCGCCCGCCAGGCCAATCTCTTTTCCCGGGAGATGCGGAAGGTGGTCGAGACGGGCGGCGAGCGCATGACCAACATGCTTGGCGCCATGCAGGAGATCGAGCAGCAGTCGGCGGAGGTCATCAAGATCACCAGGAACATCGACGACATCGCCTTCCAGACCAACCTGCTCGCCTTGAACGCGGCGGTGGAGGCGGCCAGGGCCGGCGAGGCCGGGGCGGGATTCGCGGTGGTGGCCGACGAGATCCGGCGGCTGGCCCAAAACGTGGCCGCCTCGGCCAAGGAGACCGCGGTCATCGTCCGGCACAACATCGAAAAGGTGCAGTCGGGCGCCACCCTCTGCACGGAACTGAGCCAGGTCTTTACCGAGATCCATGGCGGTATTGCCCGGGTGAGCGGCGAGGTGCAGGCCATTGCCGCCGCGAGCCAGGAACAGGTGGCCGGCATCCGCCAGGTCAGCGGCGCCATGGCGGAGATCGATCAGGTAAGCCTTTCCGCCGCGGCCAAGGCTGAGGATGCCGCCCGCACCGCCGCCGCCCTCCAGGCGCAGGCCGCCGAGTTGCGCCAGCTCTCCGGTTCGCTGCTCACCATCGTGCACGGCTCCGGGGAGGGCGCCGAGGAATCGCGGGCGTTGCTGCCGGTCGAGGAACGCGTGCCCCAACTCGCTGCCGCCTGACGGGGGCGCGGCGCAACCACGAGGAGGAGAGAGCCATGGCGACCACGGTCCATTCCGCGGTTTTTTCCAGGGAGACGATCATCGAGCTGCTGGACGAAAACGGCCTTACCGCCTGGTTCCAGCCGATCATGAGCCGCCGCACCGGCGAGGTCTTCGGCTATGAGGCCCTGGCCCGCCTGCGCGATCCCGACCGACCGGGCGTCGATGTCGCCGCCCTCTTTCAGAAGGCCCAGGCCGAGGGACTGGTTTCGCCGCTCGACATGCTCTGCCGGGAGAACGCCTTCTGCCGGGCCGCGGAGCTGGGGCTGGTCGCCCTGGACGCCTTTCTCTACGTGAACATCTGCCCCGGCACCCTGCTCCATCCCCGGCAGTGGGGGGAGGTGACCGACGAACTCGCGGCCGCGTGCGGGATCAACAAGGAGAGGATCATCCTGGAGATCACCGAGCAGGCCGCGATCTACAACTACGATCTCTTCCGCCAGTCGGTGGAGCATTACCGGGAGCGCGGCTACAAGGTCGCCATCGACGACTTCGGCGCCGGCTACGGCGGCCTCAAGATGCTCTCCATCATCAAGCCCGACTACGTCAAGGTGGATCGCCACTTCATCACCGCGGTGGATCAGGATCCCTTCAAGTACAACCTGGTGGATGCCATCGCCACCGTCTGCCACAAGCTGGGTATCACCGTCATCGCCGAAGGGATCGAACGGCCGGAGGAGCTGGAGACCGCGGCCCGCTTCGACATCGACCTGCTCCAGGGGTATCTGCTGGGCCGGCCGGCGCCGGAGCTGATGCGGCCGCGGGTGAGTCCGGTGGTCTCGGTCCGCGAGGAGGTCAGCTGTCCCGATTCCGTGGAATCCTGCGCCATCGGCAGCACGGTCCGCTATGTGGAACCGCTGGCGCCGGGTCAGCTGCTCATGGAGGCGTTCCAGCGTTTCCTGGGCGACCCGGACCTGCACGGCATTCCCGTGGTGGAGGAGGATCGGGTGGTGGGGATGTTGAACCGGACCGATTTTCTCGAAAAGGAGCTGGTGGGGCCGTGCGGCTACGGTTTTGCCCTCTCGGCCCACCGCTGCATCCGCGAGGTGCTGGGGGGAGAATATCTGCTGGTGGAGGGAGCCACGCCGGTGGAGGAGGTGGTCCGCCGGATCCGGGCGCGGCAGGGGCGCCACCTCTACGATGACGTCTGCGTGGCCAGGAACGGCCGCTATCTCGGCACCGTGGCCATCCATGCCCTGCTCGACATCATCACCCAGAAGAGCATCCAGCTGGCCAAGGGGGCCAATCCGCTCTCCGGCCTGCCGGGCAACGAGTTCATCCAGCGGACCATCACCCACCTCATCCGCCAGAAGGTGGGCTTTGACGTCTGCTACCTCGACATCGACGATTTCAAGCCGTACAACGACTACTACGGCTTCGAGAAGGGGGATCAGGTGATCCGGCGGCTCGGCGAACTGGTGGTGGAGATCGTCCAGCCCCAGGGCAACGACCGCTTCCGTTTCGTCGGCCACATCGGGGGCGACGACTTCATCGTGGTCACCAGGCCCCAGGCCTCCATGGCCATCTGCCAGCGGATCCTCGCCGCCTTTGCCGCCCTGCTGCCGGAATTTCACGGCCAGGGCGAACTCGGCCAGGGCTACTACCTCGCCACCGACCGCCAGGGCGAGCTGCGGAGGTTCCCGCTGCTCTCGCTCTCCATCGGCATCGTCAGCACCGAGGAGAGCCCGGTGCATTCCTATGGCGAGCTGGCCTTCCTCGCCTCGGGGGTGAAGAGGGCGGCCAAGCAGGAAAAGGGTTCGGCCGTTGTCCGCAACCGGCGGGCCTTCGCGGCCACGGCGGCGACGGTGGCGCGGGACAAGGCGGCCTGAACGGCCAAAAATTCAGGTTCATCCGGGAATACCGGGAAGATAAGTAAAAAGGGTATGACAACGGCAGCGCTGCGTTATTCTGGTGGTACCCCTACCAACCATGAAAACGCAGGAGGCTGCCGTGTCACTCTTGGATGCTAT
>JBFLYY010000064.1:0-4680 GCA_040756495.1 Thermodesulfobacteriota bacterium
CAGCTGTTCCGAGGCCTGGTCCAGCACGCAGTGGCGCTTGAGGTCCGCCGGCGTCATCTGGCTGTTGTAGCAGGCGGTCGGCCGGTGCTGATAACGCTGGCGCTGGAGTTCGTGGGCCGCCATCACCCGCTGGCGGATCGCCTCCGACCGCTCGCCGGCGGCCGGGGTGGCGAGATCCTTGTAGCGCACCGCCGGCACCTCCAGATGGAGGTCGATGCGGTCGAGCAGCGGCCCGGAGATTCTCTGGCGGTAGCGCTGAAGCTGCACCGGGTTGCAGAGGCAGGGGTGGTGCGGGCTGCCAGGATGAAAGCCGCAGGGGCAGGGGTTCATGGCCGCCACCAGCATGAAGCGGGCCGGGAAGCGCAGGGAGTGGCTGGCGCGGGCAATGGTGACCGCGCCGTCCTCCAGGGGCTGGCGCAGCACCTCCAGCACGTTTTTCCGGAACTCGGGCAACTCGTCGAGGAAGAGGACGCCGTTGTGGGCGAGCGATACCTCTCCGGGCCGCGGTGTCTGGCCTCCGCCGATCAGGCCGGCGTCGGAGATGGTGTGGTGCGGCGCGCGGAAGGGGCGTTCGCTGACAAGGCCGCTTTCCTGGGGCACCAGCCCCATGACGCTGTAGATCTTGGTGGTTTCCAGCGCCTCGGCGAAGGTGAGGGCGGGGAGGATGGAGGGCAGCCTGCGGGCCAGCATGGTCTTGCCGGAGCCGGGCGGCCCCAGGAGCAGGACGTTGTGGTGGCCGGCCGCCGCGATCTCCAGCGCCCGCTTGGCGTGTTCCTGCCCTTTCACCTCGCGGAAGTCCACGCTATAGAGGTCGGCGGGCGGCAGGGCAACGGCAGCCGCCCTTTCCTGGGGCGGTGTCCGGGCGCCGGTCAGCAGATCCACGGCCTCCCCCAGGTTTTCGACGCCGATGAGCCGGATGTTGTCCACCACCGCGGCCTCGGCCAGGTTGGCCTTGGGGAGCAGCATCGAATCGAGGCCGGCGTCGCGGGCGGCGATCACCATGGGCAACACGCCGGGAGTCGGCCTGACCTGGCCGTCGAGGGAGAGTTCCCCCACCACGCCATAGGGCGCCAGGCTTTCCGCCGGAATCACCTCGGTGGCGGCGAGCAGCCCGAGGGCGATGGGCAGGTCGTAGCCGGCGCCTCCCTTTTTCACGTCGGCCGGGGCGAGGTTGACGGTGATCCGCCGGTTGGGGAAGTCGTAGCCGTTGTTCTTGATGGCGGCCTTGACCCGTTCCTTGCTCTCCTTGACCGCCCCCTCGGGCAGCCCCACGGTGGTGAAGGTGGGCAGCCCCAGGGCGACATCGACCTCCACCTCCACCAGCAGGCCATCGACCCCGACCACCGCGCCGCTCTTGATCTTTGCCAGCATCTTGCCCTCGCCTGCGGGAGTGTCCCGCCGTGAATCCTTTGCGGGTCAGGATACATGATCTACCGGAATTTGTCAGGGTTTTTGCGCCGGCCGCGGCCGGGGAATCAGGAAGGCTGGCCGAAGAAGGCGAAGCCGCCGCCCTTCTGCTTGGCGCGGTACATCGCCTCGTCGGCCCGCTGCAGGAGGATTTCGCCGTTGGCGCCGTCGGCGGGATAGAGGGAGATGCCGATGCTGCCCCGCACCGTGGCGCTGCCGTCGAGGGCGATCAGGGGCTGGTCGAGCCGGGAGAGCAGCTTCCCGGCCACGGTGGCGGCACTGTCCGGTCCGTCGATGTCCTGGAGGACCATGACGAATTCGTCGCCGCCCATGCGGGCGATGGTGTCGGAGGCGCGGAGCGTCTGGGCGAGGCGGGCCGCCACCTCGCGCAACACCTCGTCGCCCGTGCTGTGGCCGCGGGTGTCGTTGATCTCCTTGAATTTGTCGAGGTCCATGAAGAGCAGGGCCACCATGGTCGAGTGGCGGCGGGCGAGGCGGAGCGCCTGTTCCAGTCGGTCGGGCAGGAGACGGCGGTTGGCCAGGCCGGTGAGCGGGTCGTGGTCGGCCAGGTGGGCGATCTGCTCCTCGCTCCGCTGCCTGTCAACGGCCAGGGCGTAGAGGGAGGCGAGCTGCCTGACCACGCCCAGATCCCGCTCGGTGTAGTCGCGGTCGGAGTTGGCGAGCGCCACCTGGCCGATGAGTTCCTGGCCGAGCATGGCGGGGGCGGCCAGGAAGCGGTGGATGGGGATGTGGCCGGGCGGCGGTGCGCTGTGGCGCGGGTCGGTGGCCGGTTCGTTGGTCATCACGCACTCGCGGTTTTCGAGCACCCAGCCGAGCAGCCCCTCCGGCCCCTTGATGGTGAAGGCCCGGCCCTTGTTCTTGCGGGGAGCCGCGGCCGGCTGGGTTGTCATGGCCAGGGTCTGCAACTGGCCGTGCTCGTCGAGGTAGCCCACGAAGCCGCTGGCGCTGCCGGTGAGCTTCATGGCGTGTTCCAGGAGGACGCTCGAGATGTCGGCGATGGAGTCGGCGGCGATGAGCATCTGGGAAAGGCGGGCCACCGCCTCGTTGATCTCCGACTCGAAGGCGAGGTCGGCTTCCGCCTTTTTCTGGTCGGTGACGTCGCGGTAGATGGCGACCACCTCGCCGGAAGGCAGCTTGTAGAGGTAGTTTTCCCGCCAGCCCGTCAGGCGCTCGTCCTGGTAGAAGGCGAGCGGGTGTTCCTCGGTGTGGCCGCTCTGCCAGACGCGGCGCATCACGTCGAGCAGGCCGAATTTCTCCACACCGGGGAAGACCTCGGTGATGGTGCGGCCGATCACCTCCTCGCGGCTGATCTGCTCGATGCGCTCGGCCGCCCGGTTGAAATCGACGATGGTGAACTCCCTGCCGTTGCTGCTCTCGTAAACCGCGACCCCGGCCAGCATGTGGTCGAAGAGTTCCCGAAAACGCGTCTCGCTGGCGTTGAGCGCCTTGGCGTCCAGCACCCGCCGGGTGATGTCCTGCATCATCACGACGATGGAGAGATCCTGTTCGCCCGCCACCGGCAGCAGGGTCAGGGCCACGAAGCTCTGGTTGACCATGAGCGGCGGCTCGCCGTTGATGCTCAGAAGACCGTTGCCAGCCGCGGCCAGGGCCTGGGTGAGGCGGTGCTGCATCTCCTCCGGGAAGAGATCCCGGAACCGGGTGGCCAGCAGTTTTTCCTCCCGGATGCCGGTCAGTTCCACCGCGGCGGCGTTGGCGTAGATGATGCGGCCCTCGCGGGTGAGTTCGAGGATGCCGTCGGCCAGCTGCTGGACGATGGCCTCGTAATGACGTTTCGAGACGAGCAGTTCGCGGGTGACCTCACGGGTGTGGATCTCGTCGGCGCCCAGGGTGGCGCGGAGAGCGTCGGCCGGCGCGGTCCGCCGGTCCACCTCCCGGAGCAGGTCGAGGACGTGGCGGCGGATGTTTTCCGCCGTGCCTTTGGCGATGCAGGCGTCCGCCCCGTAGTCGCGGAAGTTGATCTCCTCCTCGGCGGCGATGCCGGAGAGGATGACGAGATAGACCCCGGTGAGCGCCGGCATGTCCCGGACGATGCGGCAGAGCTTCTCGCCGTCGATGTTGGGCATGACGAGATCGGTGAAGATCACGTCGGGCACGAAGCTTTCCAGGAGATAGAGGGCCGAAAGGCCATCGGAGGCGGTGCGCACCTCGTGGCCTTCCTTTTCGAGAAAGCCGCGCATCAGGCGGAGGATTACCGGATTGTTGTCGACCACCAGGATCTTTTTATGACTCACGCGGGCTCGTCCCCCTCACAGGATGTCGCAAAAGTCATCCCTGACCTTTTGCAACCACGAACTCGCGGAGGTGAATTCCGCGAGTTCTCACAATTCCGGCGCGTTGCGAACTCGCCGGAATTGGCGCCCCATCCGTGGAGCGCACGCAGGCTGCCACAACTTTTGCAACAGCCTGCTCAGGCGCGGTTGCGGATCTTCCTGTGGCCCATTATGCGGGAGGGAGGCGGGATTTGTCAAACGGCATGGCGGAGCGGGCCGGCGAAAAAAATGGCCGGGCCCGGGCGTCAGCCGACGATCCAGACCGCCACCTGCTCGGCCATGAGCAGCACCCGGTCGGAGACCCCGCGGAAGAGTCCCTTGTCCACGTCGCCCGGGCGCCGGCCCATGACGATGGTGCCGAAGCCGTCGAGCAGGGCCTGGCGCAAGATCTGGCGGCTGGGGTCGATCCCCTTCATGGTCTGAAGCCAGAGGATGCGTTCCGCCGGGAAGCCGCCCTCGACGAGGATCTGCCTTGGGGCGTGGAAGAGGCTGTCCGGCCGCGAAAGATGGGTGTCGCACCACTCCCTGCCCCACTGGGCGTAAAACTGCTCCGGCCGGATTTCCGGGCGGTTGGCCAGCATGGCGGCGGAATGGAAGAGGGTGACCTCGGCGTGGGGGTTGCCGCCGAGGATAAAGGCGAGGTGATCGACGGCCATCAGGGAGTGGAAGGTGCCGTCCACCGGCACCAGGATCTTGCGGGAGGAGATCTCGCCGTCGATGATCCACAGGGGCACGTCGTGGCATTTTTCGAGCAGGGTGGCGGAGACGCTGCCGAGGATCATCTCCTCCAGCTTGCCGATGCCGCGCCGCCCCACGAGCAGGGCGTCGTAGCGGCCGCTCCTGGCCTCGTGCAGGATTTCCCGGGCGACGTTGCCGCGGGCGAGCCGCGCGCTCGTGGTGATCTGCGCCGGGGCAAAGCCGTGGCGGACCAGGAACTCGGCACCGCTTGCCACGCACTGGT
>JBFLYY010000065.1:0-7876 GCA_040756495.1 Thermodesulfobacteriota bacterium
TGTCGCGCAGGGTAACGACCGCACCGCCAGGGCCTTCGCTGTCCGGGGCAAACGGGTAGGTCACCGCGCGGAAACCCCGGCCGGAGGGGGGATGAAAGAACTCGACGCCGTCCTGCTCTTGCCCGATTTCCCGGAGCCCGACGGCGGCAAGCAGTACCTGCCACTCCATGCCGAGCAATTCCCGGTATCCCCGTGCCGCCAGCAGGGTCAACGGGCGGTTGCAGCGCCTGATCCTGCCGCTGGCGTCCAGCAGGACGACGATCTCGCTGACGCTGTCCATGGCCATCTCCCACTCCCGCTTGGCGATTTCCACCTGCCGGAACTGGAGAGGCGACATGGGTTGCCGGGAATCGGACATATCCTTCCTCTGGGGGTACGATCTTACTCCGCCGGAGTCACGCCGGCGGCCACTTCCTGCGTCGAAAGAGGGAAACGCCGGCGGCCGCACGGGCGGCACAGGCGTTACGATCAGGATAGCATCGACCCTTTCAATTTGACAAATAAAATGAGGAAAAACAGCGGGAAATGAAAACGTTGTCCTGGCAGGCCGTTGCAAAAGGTCTCGGCAGACCTGGGCAGCATCCTGTCAGAACAGCACGCGCAGCTTCCGCAGGAAGTCGTCGAGACTCCGCTCGTCGAGCCGATGGAGCCCCGCCGCCTTCGCCAGCCGCACCGCCTCCAGGTATTCGCCATGGTCGAGCGGCCGGTCGATGGGCGGATATTTGAAGGCCTGGCCGCAGGGGCGGTACTGCTCCATGACGTTCACATAGGTATCGGCCGAGATCTCGCGGACCAGGAAACGGAAGATCTCCCGGCTCTCGGCCAGCCCCTCCGGCATGACCAGATGGCGCACCAGGAGCCCCCGTTGGGCAAGCCCCTGGCCATCGACCACCAGGTCGCCCACCTGGCGGTACATCTCGGCAATGGCCAGCCGCGCCACCTCGGGGTAATCGGCGGCCTGGCAGTAGCGCGCCGCGCTCGTCTTGAGCCAGAACTTGAAGTCCGGCATGTAGATATCGACCACGCCGTCCAGAAGGCGCAACGTCTCCACCTCGTCGTAGCCGCTGGTGTTGTAAACAAGCGGCACGGAGAGCCCCTTGTCCGCCGCCAGGGCCACGGCTTCGAGGAGCTGCACCACCACGTGGCTCGGGGTCACGAAGTTGATGTTGTGGCACCCCTGTTTCTGGAGGCTCACCATCATGGCGGCGAGCTGGGCGGGAGGCGTGGCCACCCCCTCGCCCAGGTGGCTGATCTCGTAGTTCTGGCAGAAGACACAGCCCAGGTTGCAGTGGCTGAGGAAGATGGTCCCCGAGCCGCCATGGCCCACCAGCACCGACTCCTCGCCGAAATGGGGGCCATAGCTCGCCACCTCGGCCTGGCTGCCGGTGCGGCAGACGCCGCGCTCCCCGGCCAGACGGTTCACCTTGCAGCGGCGCGGGCAGAGGGTGCAGCAGGCGAGCAGTTCCCGGGCCGCGGCCGCCCTGGCTGCCAGTTCCCCCCTGGCGTGGAGTTGCAGATAGGCCGGGGCGAAGGAGGCCACGGTGCTACTCCGCCAGCAATTGCCGCTCCAGGCGGCGGTTGCGGTAGTAGAGGGAGATGTCGGTGGCCACCATCAGGCCGTTGAGGCCGTAGAGGAAGATCACCGGATCGTAGCTGAAGAACATCTTGTGCAGGATGCCGGCCACGTAACCCACCAGCACGATGTAGAGAAAGGGCAGGCTCTTGCCGCCGGTCAGCCGCGAACGAAAGGAACGGACGATGGAAAAGGGCCACGCCGCGCCGAAACAGACCAGCATGAGGATCTCGAAGGGGCTCATGACGATGTCGGACTCCGCCTTGCCTGGGGTGAAGGGAACGCCCCCCATCTTAGGCGGTTTCTCCGGAAAGGAAAGGAAAATCTCAGGGCCTGCCGGCGACGACCAGATCGTGCAGTACCCGGCTCAAGGCCTCCAGCGAATAGGGTTTGGCCAGCACCGCCACGAAGCCGTAGTCGCGGTAGTTGGCCATCACCGGATCCTGGGCGTAGCCGCTGGACACGACCCCCTTGGCCGCGGGATCGATCCGCAGCAGCTCCCGCATCGCCTCCTGGCCGCCCATGCCGCCCGGAATGGTGAGGTCCATGATGACCACGTCGTAGGGACGGCCCGCCGCCCTGGCCGCCTGATACATGGCCAGCACCTGGCCGCCCTCCTCGGCGCAGTCGGCCTCGTATCCCAGGCGCTCCAACACCGCCTGGGCAAGCTCCCGCACCATCTCCTCGTCGTCGAGCACCAGCACGCGGCCCCGGCCGGGCAGCGGCTGACCGGCCTCGGCCGCGGGCTCGGCCACGGCGCCCGGCCGGGCGGGCAGATAGACCGTGAAGACCGCGCCCTCGCCGGGACGGGAGGCCACGGAGATGTGGCCGCCATGGCGTTTGACGATGGAGTAACTGCTGGCCAGCCCCAGCCCGCTCCCGGCCTGCTTGGTGGAAAAGTAGGGATCGAAGATCCGTTCCAGATGGTCGGGGGCGATGCCGTGCCCCTGATCCGCCACCCGGATCTCGACATAGGGCCCCGGCGCCAGCCCCAGTTCGCCGTCGAGCTGGCGGTTGGCCAGGGTGACGGTGATGGTGCCGCCCCCGGGCATGGCCTGGTCGGCGTTTAAAATCAGGTTGTTGACCACCTGGCTCATCTGGGCCGGGTCCACCTCGACGGCCCAGAGATCCGCCGCGCTCTCCACCCTGTAGCGGGCCTTGGCGCCATGGAGCGAAAATTCGGCCGCCTCCCGCACCAGATCGGCGAGCGAGGTCACCGCCTTGATCGGCGCCCCGCCCTTGGCAAAGGTCAGAAGCTGCTGGGTCAACCCCTGGGCCCGCAGCGCCGCCTTGTTGGCCGCGTCCACCTGCCGCCGCAACGACGGATCGTCGATCTGCAGCCGCGTCAGGGAAAGGTTGCCGATGATGGCGGTGAGCAGGTTGTTGAAGTCGTGGGCGATGCCGCCGGCCAGCACGCCGAGCGACTCCAGCTTGTGCGCCTTGTACAGTTCCTGCTCCAGCCGATGCTGTTCGGTGATGTCGCGGAAGACCACCACCGCGCCGATCACCCGGCTGGCCCGGTCGAAGATCGGCGCCCCGCTGTCGGCCACCAGGCGTTTGCTGCCGTCTTTTGCGACCAGCACCGTCTCCGCCGCCGACATCGCGATCTGGCCGGTGGCCAGCACCTTGGCCAAGGGGCTTTCCCGCGCCTGCTCCGTCCCCGGCTCCACCAGCCGCAGCACCTCGTCGAGGCGCCGCCCCAGTGCCTCCTTCTCGCTCCAGCCGGTGAGCCTTTCCGCCATCCGGCTCAGCATGAGCACCCGACCCTCGACGTCGGCGGTCACCACGCCGTCGCCGATACTGCGCAGGGTCACGGCCAGCAGCTCCTTTTCCGCGGCCAGGGCAAGCTCCGCCTGCTTGCGCTCGCTAATGTCGCTGTTGCTGCCCCGCACCCCGAGGAAATGGCCCTCGTTGTCGCGGATGGGCCGGCAGACGTGGGTCAGCCAGCGCACGCTCCCGTCCTTGGCCACGATGCGAAACTCGATCGGCTCGTGGGGCCGATCCCGCACCGCCTGGCGGATGTGCTCATGGCAGGTCGCGCGGTCCTCGGGATGGATGATCTCCTCCAGCAGGGCGGGCCGGGCGTAGAATTCGTCGGCGGTGTAGCCGGTGAGCGCCTCGCAGGCAGGGGAGACGTAGATGAAGTTTTGTTCCGGGTCGAGCCAGTAGCTCCAGTCCGAGGCGAATTCGGTAACGGTGCGGAAAAGCAGTTCGCTCTCCCGCAACCGTTCGTTGGCGGCCCGAACGTTGGCCGCCAGGCGGCCGCAGGCCGCGACGATCTGCTGGAGTTCCGCCGCCTCGCCGGCGGTGCCGGCAGCATCCGCGACCATCTCTTCCTCCAGGGGGTTGAAACGGGAGAGTCGCGCGGCAATCCGCTGGATCGGGCGCGACAGCTCGCGGCTGATCAGAAAATGAAGCAACAGGGCCATGCCGCCAAGCAGCAAGGCGATGGCCACCGCCAGATACCCGAGGTGGGTGGTGACGACCCGCACGAACTCGTGCTGCGGCACAGCGGCATAGAAAACCCAACCCTCCGGCAAGGCGAGGGGCTGGCGCAGACAGAGGTAACGGACGCCGCGGTAGGTGTACTCCCGCAGGCCGTAGGCATCCGCGCCGCTCCAGTGCCGCAGCTCGAAACCCAGGGGATAGCGGTTCGCCATCAGCCGTGCCTCCGGGTGGTAGACCACGGTGCCGTTTTCGGAAAGGACGAAGAAAAAGCCTTCGCGCACCGGCCCGGTCAGCTTGAGATGGCCGAGCAGGGGAGGCAGGCTGAAGAGGTCGCGCTCCACCAGCATGAGACGGCCGCCCGGCAGGGGATATTTGATGGTCACCACCGGCTTGAGCGTGGCCAGCGACTGGTGGACGCCGGAGATCTCGCCCGCTGTGGCGACAAAAGGAAGGTGGGAAAAATCGAGGCCGATGAAGTCCCCGGCCCGGCGGCTGGCATGGATCACCCGGCCGGCGGAGTTGAGGACGAAGTAGGAATCTTCCGGGCCGAGCATCGGCAGGTTGTCGGCGAAATGGCGACCCAGTTCCGCGTCGTTGCACCCTTCCGGCACCGCGGCAACGATCTCCTCGATGGCGCGGCGATGCTGGAGGATCGAATCGCGGAGCAGCGAACCGCTGGTGACGGCAAGGCCCTCCATGATGCGCGCCAGTTCCCGCCGGAGGGCCAGCCCCTCGTACAGGGCACCGACGGCGAAAACCGCGGCAAAGGCCACCAGCCCGAAAAAGAGGAGGAGCCGCCGGATCCTGGCGCTGAAAGGCTCGCCGGGACGGGGCACGTCAGTTCGCGCCTCCGGCGATCTTCACCTCGCCCACGGTGACAAATTCCTGGCCCCGCACCCGCACCTCGTAGACCGGCCGCACCACGTCGCAGCTCGCGTTGAAGGCCACCCCTCCCATGACGGTATCGAAGCGGGCGCCGACCAGCTGCCGCTTCAGCTCCTCGGCCGTGGGATTGGCGGCACAGCGCCGCAGGGCCGCGGCCAGGATCTCCACCGCCTCGTACGCCCGCACCGAACGGGCGGTGGCCGGCCGGTTGAACCGCTTCCGCAGGGCGCTGGCAAAGGCCTGATAGGCCAGGCGGCTGTTCTTCGCCTCGATGAAGGTGAGGATGGTCATGCCGTCCACCGCCGAACCGCCGTACTGCCAGAGTTCCGGGGTCTGCGCCCAGAGGGTGGCGATCAGCTCGCCCTGGTAACCGCCGGCCCGGATCTTCTGGGCGCCGATGCCGGTGGCCGCCACCTCAGTCAGCATCACCACCGCCTGCGGGCCGTCGGCCATGAGCCGGGCCCGGGCCGTCTCCCAGTCCACCCCCTGCTTGGAATCGATCCGCACGGCGGTCACCGCGCCGTGGTAATGGAGCCTGGTCTGGGCGAGGAGATCCTCGCCGAAGCTGGCGTTGGACATGTCGATCAGAAAGGCGGCGCTGCCGATTCCGCGGGCCGTAAGCAGCGAGGCCAGGGCCTGGCCATAAAGCTTGTTGTCCACCGAGGTGCGGCAGAAAAGGTCGTCCCGGTCGCTCAGCTCCGTGGTGGCGGTGAACGAGGTGAAGAGCAGGGTCTTGCGGGCCATGACCACCGGGTAGGCAACAAGGGTGTTGGCGGAAAAGGAATGGCCGATGATGGCGACCACCCCGGCGTCGATGAGACGGTTGTCGGCGGCGACGACGCCCGCCTCGGTGTTGCCGTCGTCCTCGACCAGCAACTGGAGCGGCCGGCCGTTGATGCCGCCCCTGGCGTTGATTTCCTCCACCGCCAGCAGGGAGCCGGCGCGGATATGCTCACCCGCCTCGCCGCCCTGGCCGGAAAGATTGATGGCCAGGCCAAGGCGGATCGGCTCCTGCGCCCCTGGCCGGCAGGAGGCCGCCCCCGCCGCCAGAACCAGCAGGACAAAGACCGTCACCCCCCGATGCCAACGCCACCTTCCCTGTGCCATCTCCCTCACCTCCCGGATTGCCCGATCTTGCAGCTGTTCCCCGAATCAGTACAGCGGGTTATCCCCGCGCTGTCAAGTAAAAGCCACTGCCGGCCGGTGAAGTTTTGTTGCACAACTCCGCGAAGTTGACTAGGGTGCGGCAGCATCCGAACCCTTGCCCCGACGAACGCGCGCCCATGAAATCCGTTTCCCCTCGCTGGCAGCATCTTCTTGGCCGCAGCATCACCTCGCCGGCCGCGCTCGCCAGGGAACTCGGCCTCGACCCCGCGCCCCTGGCCGCGGTCTGCGCCCGCTTTCCCATGCGGATCAACCCCTACTACCTCAAGCTCGTCAGGGAACACGGCGCGCCGCTCTTCCGGCAGGCGGTGCCCGACCCGTTGGAACTCGCCGACGCCACCTGCTTCGACGACCCGCTCAACGAGGAGAATCTGAGCCCGGTGCCCAACCTGGTGCACAAGTACCCCGACCGCGCCCTCTTCCTGGTCACCTCCCGCTGCGCCATGTACTGCCGCTTCTGCACGCGAAAGCGCAAGGTGGGCACCGAACGGATGCAGATCACCAGGGAGACCATCCGGCAGGGGCTCGACTACCTGCGGCGCACCCCGACCGTCCGCGAGGTGCTGGTCTCGGGCGGCGACCCGCTGCTGCTCGATGACGAGACCCTGGCCGCCATCCTCGCCGAACTCAGACGGATCAGGAGCATCGAGATCATCCGCCTCGGCAGCCGGGTGCCCTGTACCCTGCCCATGCGGGTCACGGCGCAGCTCGCCCGGACGCTCAAAAAATTCCATCCCCTCTACCTCAACACCCACTTCAACCACCCGGCCGAACTCACCCCGGAGGCGATGCGCGCCTGCAACCGCCTGGCCGACGCCGGCATCCCGCTCGGCAACCAGACCGTGCTCCTGCGCGGCGTGAACGACGAGGCCGCCACCATCCGCGACCTCATGTACGGCCTGCTCAGGATGCGGGTCAAGCCCTACTATCTCTTCCAGGGCGACATGACCCGCGGCACCGACCACTTCCGCACCCCGGTGGAAACGGGGCTTGCCATCATGCAGAGCCTCATCGGCCACTGCTCCGGCATGGCGGTGCCCACCTTCGCGGTGGACGCGCCGGGCGGCGGGGGCAAGATTCCGCTCCTGCCCGACTACGTGCAGGGCCTTGGCGAAACCCTCACCTTCACCAACTACCTCGGTCTTACCTGCACCTACCACAACGCCGCCTGAACCTGCTTTTTTTCTCCCTGGCCGTTGTCTCCCGGACCTCACGATGGTACCCTGGGACCAGAAGGGAGACCCCATGGAACGGACCATTCTCGTCGCCATCGACGGCTCGGTTTACAGCCGCTACGCCCTGCACTATCTCGCCACCCTCTTCGCCGGCCAGCCCGAAGTGCGGCTGCACCTGCTTTCCCTCGTCCAGTCTGGCGGCCAGCCCGCAGGTAGCGAATGGCTCAGCGAACAGGAACTGCTCAACACCATGAGCCAGGCCACCCGCAAGCACGTGCAGGAGCAGCACCAGTGCGTGGCAAGCGGTGCCGAGTTCCTGGTCCGCCACGGCTTTGCCCCGGCGCAGATCACCACGAGCGCGCGGCTCGCCCGCGGCAACGTCGCCCGGGAAATCCTGTACGAGGCCAGGAGCGGCCGCTACGACGCCCTGCTCGTGGGGCGGCGCGGCATCGGCAAGCTGGAGGAGATGATCCTCGGCAGCGTCTCCGCCACCCTGCTCGAGAAATGCCACGACGTGCCCCTGTGGATCATCGACGGCGAGATCTCCTCCCGCAAGATCCTGGTACCGGTGGACGGCACCTTCCACTCCCTGATGGCCGTTGATCACCTCGCCTTTATCCTCGGCGGCAAC
>JBFLYY010000066.1:0-4935 GCA_040756495.1 Thermodesulfobacteriota bacterium
AAATTTCGGTGGCCATAGCAGAGGGGTCACACCCGTTCCCATTCCGAACACGGAAGTTAAGCCCTCTCGCGCCGATGGTACTGCCAGGGAAACTTGGTGGGAGAGTAGGTCGCCGCCGATCCTTTTTCCGTAAACCCCCTTCCTCGATAGGTTGGGGGTTTTTTTTTGTCCGGAGAATCGGTATAGTGGGGCGGTTCCGGAACCGTACTTGCGTCAGAACTCGTTCACAGGGGGGTAATGCATGGCCGCGCCGTGGTTTGCCGTGGTATTGGCCGCAGGGAAGGGCACCCGCATGAAGTCGGAGCGGGCCAAGGTGCTCCATGAGGTGTTTTTCGCGCCCATGGTCCACCATGTGCTGGAGGCGTTGCGTCCCCTCCCCCTTGCCGGAACCTATGTGGTGACGGGCCATCAGCGTGAGGCGGTGGAGGCGGCACTTGCGCCCTGTGGCGCGACTTTTGTCTATCAGGAAACCCAAGGGGGGACGGGGCACGCCGTGCTGATGGTCGAGCCGGCGCTGGCGGGCCGGCAGGGGACGGCCCTGATTCTCTGCGGCGATACCCCGCTTATCCGTTCCGAGACCTTGCAGGCCATGGTGACGGCGCACGCGTCCGGCGGCAGCGCCCTTACGATCATGACGACCCTGCTCGATGAGCCGACCAACTACGGCCGCATTGTTACCGACAAGGTGGGGCGCGTGGTGGCCATTGTCGAGGAGAAGGACGCAACCCCGGAGCAGCGCCGGATCACGGAGATCAATGCCGGGATCTATTGCGTGGACATGGCCTTCCTCTTTGCCGCCCTGAAGGGGGTCGGCATTGCCAATGCCCAGGGCGAAATGTATCTCACCGATATCGTGGCCGTCGCCAACCGGGAGGGGCACCGGGTCAACCGCTACGTGTGCGCCGATCCCTGCGAGGTGCTGGGGGTCAACTCCCGGGTGGAACTGGCCCAGGCCCACGCGGTCCTGCAGATGCGGCGCAATCAGGAGTTGATGCTCTCCGGCGTGACCCTCATCCATCCCGAGACCGTTGCCATCGAGGGGACCGTTGCCGTTGGTCGCGATACCCTGATCCAGCCCAACGTCACCATCTCGGGCCGTACCGAGATCGGGGAGGGATGCCGGATCGACACCGCGGCGGTGCTGCGCGACTGCCGGGTCGGCGCCGGGGCGGTGATCGGCCCCCTGAGCGTGCTCGAAGGGGTTTCGGTGGGCGCGGGCGAACGGATCGCGCCCCACACCGTGCGCCTTGCCCGCCGCTGATTTCCCAGCCTCTTTCCACGCGCCATCTTCGCCGGACAAACCCCTTGACGTGCCCTCTGGCCGCGGGGTACAGTTTCGCCTGTGGCGACGGCAGTTGCGGCGCATTGCGCGGCCGCTCCCTTGAAGCAATGTGTTTTTTCTGATGAACAATAGAGTGCGCGTTATGGGGTTTTGCTATGGGATATGAACAGGATTTGGGCCGGTTGGAGAAGATCGTCGAAAAACTGATGGCGAACCTCGATGCCATTCAGCAGGAGAAAAACACCCTGCTCGCCACGGTGCGGCAGATGGAGGAGGAGAAGAAGGGGCTGCAGCAGGAGTTGGACCGGCTCAGGGAAGACAAGGATCAGATCAAGAAGCGGGTGAACACCCTCATCGGCTCGGTGGAGAAGTGGGAAAAGGCCTTTGCCGGAACCGGCGGCAACGGCAATGGCGCGGCCGAGGGGCCGCTCTTTACCGCCACCGCCGCGGCCGGGCAGGATGCCGCCGCTGGCAACGCGTGAAAAACATTGCCATTCCGGTCTCTTTTTGGTAACCCTGTAACAAAGGGGGAATACGGTGGAGCGGCTGGTCAAATTCGAGGTGATGGGTCAGGAGTATCCCCTCTACACCGACGCTCCCGAGGAAGATGTCCGTGAGATCCTGCAGATCGTCAAGCAGCAGTTGGAGGATCTCACCCAATCGGCCCCGGCACATATCCTGCCGCCTGGAAAGATCGCCATTCTGACGAGTCTCAACGTGGCGGGCAAATATGTGAGGCTGAAGCGCGAGTTTCACCAGTACCGGCAGCGGGTCGAGGAACAGCTCGGCAGACTGTCGGCCAAGGTGGAAGATACAGCACGGGAATAGACCATTCCCCTGCCTTGTTGGTGATCGGCCCAGATAGTTTCGAGCCAACATTGAAAGCCAAGGGCGACTTTGCTGTTGCTGGCAAGGAATTCGGTCTCCGAAATTCCTTAAAGGCGATACAGGTAACGCCCACCTAACCCTGTTAGGTTCGATGGCTCTGCGCCGACACCGCACTGGCGGGGGAGTTTTTTGCGAGGCTTCCGCCGTGTTGGCGGGTTTATATAGTAGGGATAGGGATCAAGGGGAAGATGTTGATTTCCGCAGCGGTTGCCCAGGCGGTCGTTGCCGACGATATACCGGGCGTTTCTCCGGCCTACGGATGGCCGAGGGCCTTCGCCCGATTGACCGAGAGAGCAGGATGGGGCGCGCAGTCAACAGGTACAGCATTGTTCGGGAAGATGGTTCCTGTTGTCTCGTCACCCCTGCGCCGTGAGGTTCGTTGATCCGGCACGCTTCCCGGCGGGGGCGTGACCGTTCCTCCACCCCTCTCTTGTCGTCTTTCTTCTCCGTCACCTCAATCCCCCCTATTTTCAGCGTAGTCGCATCACCTCCCGCGGCTGGTGGTTGTCCTGCCCCGCGAGTGGCGGTGTGCGGCGAGGTCTCTTCGGCCCCCGTGATGGGGCGGCCGTTTTCATAAACCTCAGGGAGGGATATGCATCATGGGTACCACGCTTGTCATAGTCATCGCAGTGGCCGTGGGTATCGGGGTCGGCATTCTGGTCCGCCGTTTCCTGGTCGAGGCGCGCCAGCAGAACATCGAGGCCCAGGGCCGTAAGCTCATCGAGAAGGCCCTGGCCGAGGCGGAACAGATCAAGAAGGAGGCGGCGCTCCAGAGCCGTGACGAGGCCCTGCAACTGAAGCAGGAGGTGGAGCGCGAGGTCCGCGATCGGAAGAAGGAGGTGGCCGAGGAGGAAAAGCGGCTGATCCAGAAACTCGATCAGATGGAGCGCAAGATCGACATCCTCGACAAGCGCGAGATGGAGCTGCTCAAGAAGGAACAGCATTTCGTGAAGGAAGAAGAGCAGCTGGAGCAGAAGAGGCGGGAGGCCGCGCGCCTGGTCGAGCAGCAGCGGGAGCAGCTGGAGAAGATCTCCGGCGTGACCCGCGAGGAGGCCAAGCAGATGCTCGTCGAGAGTATCGAGAGCGAGGCCCGCATGGAGGCCGCCAAGTCGGTGGTGAAGATCGAGAACGAGATGAAGATGAAGGCGGACCGCAAGGCCAAGAATATCCTGGCCCTGGCGATCTCCCGCTATGCCGGCGATTACGTGGCGGAAAAGACCGTCTCCGTGGTGCCGCTTCCCAACGACGAGATGAAGGGCCGGATCATCGGCCGCGAGGGTCGCAACATCCGGGCCATCGAGGCGGCCACCGGCATCGACATCATCATCGACGATACCCCCGAGGCGGTGATCCTCTCCGGCTTCAACCCGGTGCGGCGTGAAGTGGCGCGCATTGCTCTCGAGCGCCTCATTGCCGACGGCCGGATCCACCCGGCCCGCATCGAGGAGATGGTGACCAAGGTTGCCGAGGAACTTGAAGTCTCCATGCGCGAGGCGGGCGAGCAGGCCACCTTCGACGTGGGGGCGCATGGCGTTCATCCGGAACTGATCAAGCTGCTGGGCCGCCTCAAGTACCGCACCAGCTACGGCCAGAATTGCCTCCAGCACTCGCTGGAGGTGGCCTTCCTCTGCGGGGTCATGGCCTCGGAACTGGGGCTCAACGTGAAGCAGGCGAAGCGGGCCGGTTTGCTGCACGACATCGGCAAGGCGGTGGACCATGAGGTGGAGGGGTCGCACGCCAGCATCGGTGCGGATCTCGCCAAGAAATATGGCGAGCCTGCCGAGGTGGTCCATGCCATTGCCGCCCACCATGAGGATGTGCCGCCCGAGGGCGTGCTCGACGTGCTGGTCCAGTCGGCGGACGCCCTTTCCGGCGCCCGCCCTGGCGCCCGCAAGGAGATGCTCGAGTCCTACGTCAAACGGCTTGAGGATCTGGAGCGCATTGCCAACTCCTTCAAGGGAGTCGAGAAGTCCTATGCCATCCAGGCGGGCCGCGAGGTGCGCATTATGGTTGATAGCGGCCAGATCAGCGATGCCGAGACCATGCTCATCAACAAGGACATTGTGAAGAAGATCGAGGAGGAACTGACCTATCCGGGCCAGATCCGGGTCACGGTCATCCGCGAGACCCGCTCGGTCGAATATGCCAAGTAACTTGGCCTCAGGCCGGATGTGGTAACGGATTGACCATGAAGTTGACCATTGACGAACAGGTGGCCCTCATCGAGCGCGGGGCGGTGAACATCATCGCCCGCGAGGAGCTGGTCGCCAAGCTGAAGCGTTCTGAGGAGAGCGGGGTGCCGCTCAAGGTGAAGGCGGGCTTCGATCCCACGGCCCCGGACCTCCACCTGGGCCATACGGTGCTCATCCAAAAGATGAAGCACTTCCAGGAACTGGGCCACGAGATCCACTTTCTGATCGGCGATTTCACCGGCATGATCGGCGACCCCACGGGCAAGTCCGAGACCAGAAAACCGCTCACCCCGGAGCAGGTGCGGAAGAACGCCGAGACCTACAAGGAACAGGTCTTCAAGATCCTCGATCCGGCAAAGACCAAGGTGGTCTTCAACAGCACCTGGCTCAGCCCCCTCTCCTCCCAGGATTTCATCAAACTGGCGGCCCAGCTCACCGTGGCCCGGATGCTGGAGCGGGAGGATTTCAAGGTACGGTTCGAGAACGGCCGGCCCATCAGCATCCACGAATTCATGTATCCCCTCATTCAGGGCTATGACTCCGTGGCGCTTGCGGCCGACGTGGAACTGGGCG
>JBFLYY010000067.1:0-2328 GCA_040756495.1 Thermodesulfobacteriota bacterium
GGGCATGTCCTACTTCCATGCCGCCGGCAGCGAAGGCACCCCGGCCGAGGAGTTCTACTTCCTGGTCAAGGAACCGCACTGCAAGGGGCATGAGGAGGAGAAGGAGCAGACCATCCAGGAATGGCGAATCGACCAGGGGATCGACGAGTCGGACGAGATGAACCGCGACTGGATGGAGATCGTCATGCGCCGCAAGTCGTTCGGACTCCAGGCGACCCTGAGCGAGCCGGCCAAGAAGATGTTCTTCATGGCCAGCACCGATCTCGACAAATTCCGCTCCTTCGTCCTGAGCACCTCGTTCCTCGACACCTACGAGGTGGACGAGGAGACCCTGGCCAGGATCAAGGAAGACGATGTCGCCCTGATGCACTTTGCCAACAAATACCTGGCCTCCTCGCTCTTCGGCACCCAGACGCTCAAGATCAGGGCGGAGAAGATCAGGGAGCGGGCCGAAAAGATCAAGCAGGATCAGGCCGACGTCGAACAGCGCGCTGAAGAGACCTACAAGGAACTGCTCAGAGACCACGAGCAGCTGAAACAGCAGGTGACGGAAAAGAAACAGCGCGACCTGGAACGGCTGCAGAAAGAAAAGAAGAAGTAGCCGCTCCCGGCGATCCGGGGCCGCCAACCCGCGGCGGCCGCCGAATTCCCCTTCCTACCGGCGGGGGAGGATGACCCGGAAAAGGGTTCCCTTCCCCTCCTCGCTCTCCACCTCGACCTTTCCGCCATGGCCCTCGACGATGTTCTGGACGATGGCCAGCCCCAGCCCGGTGCCCCGGTTCTTGTCCGTATAGAACGGGGTAAAGATGCGGGCCAGCTTGTCCGGCGCGATGCCGACCCCGGTATCCGCCACCTCGACGACGACCCCGCCCTGCGCTCCCTCCTGGCGCTTACTCCGTACCGTGAGCGTACCGCCCTCGGGCATCGCCTGCCGGCCGTTCATCAGGATGTTCAAAAAGGCGCGGTAGAGCTGTTCCTGATCGATGGAGAGCGGGTCGAGGGCGCTGTCCAGTTCCCGCACCAGGGTGACATCGTGTCGCCCCAGGTCTGCCTCGATAAAGCGGGTCACCTTTTCCAGCACGTCGTTGACCGAGGCCAGGGCGAAGCGCGGCACCTGCGGCCGGGCGAAATCGAGGAACTCGCGGACAATGCCGTCGAGCCGCCCGGTCTCCTCGACGATGATGGCGGCAAGGTGCTCGTTGCCGGGGGCCACGCTCTTGAGGCGCTTGCCGAGGATGTCGGCTGTGCTGCGGACAATGCCCAGCGGGTTCTTGATCTCGTGGGAGACCGAGGCCACCATCTTGCCCAGGGTGGCCAGCTTCTCGTTCTGGTGGAGCTGCTCCTCCAGCCGGCGACGCTCCTCGGCGCGGTTCTCGATGATCCGCTCCGCCTTGGCCACGATGAAGCGCAGCACCGCAAAGAGTCCCGACATGATGACGATGAGGATGGCGCTCACATAGGCCTGGAAGCGGATGATCGCCTCCACGTCCTCGGAGAGATCCTGGACCACCTCGATGACGCCCATGACCGGCGGCGGCTTGTCGCCGATGACCTTGCGCTGGATAAAGGGGATGAAGGTGTGCAGCTCCGAGGAAATCGGCGGCGCGCCGGGCAGAAGGCTGAGCAGATTGCCCTGCGAATTGAGGCGGGACGAGCTTTCCCGCTCCAGGGCCCGCTGGTACTCGATGCCGCCCATGCCCTCCCGGCCGATCAGTTCCTTCTTGGTGCTGAAGGAAATGATGTTCTTCCGCGAATCGTAGATGGTGACCGACTGGATGCGCAGGCCGTGGGTGGCGTCGTGGACCACGGTATCGAGCCGCTCCTGCTGCTCGGGTTTGCGCAGGGCGATCTTGCCGTAACGCAGCACCGTGGGCACCACGAACTGCTGGAAGACCTGATGGCCGAGATTCTCGGCCACCACCAGGGAATAGCCCTCGCTCCGCTCCAGCAGCACCCTTTTCGCGTGGTTGGTAATCAGCCAGGAGAGCGCCAGGGTGAAGAGCAGAAAGACCACCAGGCCGGTGAAGGAAAAGAACTTCACCAGCCGGAAGGGCCGGAAGGATGACGGCAGGTTCGCCGTATCGGCGATCTTGGTCTTTTTCGGGGTCATTGACACACTCCACAGCGCCGGCACCGCGCCACGTCACAGCGGGGCGTGGATTTCACCTGCAATGCCCGCTGGTATTCAGCCCATAGATACTCACGGCGGATGCCGTGGTCGACGATCTCCCACGGAAAGAGTTCATCCCGCGGCCTGAGGCGGGAGGCATAGAACTCCGGGGTCAGGCCATGGGCCGCCAGAACCCGCTGCCAGGCACGTTCCTGGCC
>JBFLYY010000068.1:0-3053 GCA_040756495.1 Thermodesulfobacteriota bacterium
TGATGGTGGCGGCAAAGGCGTGGGCCATGGTCTTTTTGCCCACCCCGGCGGGCCCCCGGAAGAGATAGGCGTGGCTCATCTTGGCGCTGGCCATGGCCCGGCGCAGCATCTCCTTGGCCTTGGCCTGACCGAGCACCTCGGCAAAGCGGGTGGGTATGGCGGGGGCAATCGTCGGCATGGCGGCATCATACCCGAAGAAGGTGATCTCGGCAAAGCCCCAGATGCCGCCGTTTGCGCGGTTCGATCATGGCTCTGCTTCGTTCTCCGACCCTCATGAGGCAAGCCACTGCGCTACCTGGTCGTGGTCAGCGAACCTGGCGGCGCCGTTCTCCATCTTTTCCAGTGATTGCTGAATGGCCTCAATCTGCCATGCCTCATGCGCCACGTATTGCTTGACTGCTTGCGCCATCAGCCAGGCCCGGGATCTGCCGGCGGCTTTTGCCATCATGTCCAACTGTTGCAACGTGTCATCATCCAGTCGTACGGATACTGTCTGGCTCATGCTGCGCCTCTTTGTGGTTGGATGTATACATGTGGCCATTCTGGCAGGTTTTTGGGAAGAATCCAATGGATGGGCGTTTCGTCAAGGGGGAGAGGGCTGGGCGTCGGGGCATCAGCCGGATTTTTCCCCGTGGAGTAGCGCATCCCCGGCTTCCGGCACCATGTCGTCATCCGGGTCGTGCAGACTCGCCGTGCCGTGCCTTTTGGGCCCGCGGGGTGCAGGCAGTGAGGGGCGCGGTCAATAGGTCTGCTGGGTCCACATCTCGGCGGAGAATGCCACGGAACGGTTGCGGCCCCCTTCCTTGGCGCTGTACAGGGCGACGTCGGCAAACTTGATCGCCTCCCAGAACCCCTCGGTGTCGGTGGGGTACGCGCTGTGGCCGATGCTCATGGTTTTTTTCAGCGTTCCGCCGCCAGGGATCTTGAAGGTCGTGGACTCCATGGTCTTCCTGATCCGTTCGGCCAGCTCGGCGATGGCCTGGCGGTCCCGGACATCGGTGAGCAGCACCAGGAATTCCTCGCCGCCGAAACGGATCACCATGTCCGAGGCCCGGACACAACTCTTGATGACCTCGGCGGTCTTGACGATCACCGCGTCGCCGGCCTCGTGGCCGTGGGTGTCGTTGACCTCCTTGAAGAAATCCATGTCGCACATCAGCACGCCCAGACTCGAGCCGCGGCGCTTGCAGTTGGCCACCAGGGTCTCCACGTACGACTCCAGGAAGCGGCGGTTGTAAAGGTCGGTCATGGGATCCTTGAGGGTGGTTTCCTTGAGCACCATGGCGAACCGCTTGGCCTCCACCACCGGCGTTGCCTCCTTGATGTAGCGCATCGCCCACTGCACCGTCTCCTCGAAATGTTCCAGCTCCTTGGCCGAGGCGTTCTTGTCGTGCATGAACTGGATCACGGCGATGACCCTGCCGCCGGCGATCATCGGCACGCAGTGGTGCACATAGGTGTCGCAGTGGGGGAAGTGCTTGCAGATGTCGGGATCCTGGGCAAAGGAGATGGGGTGCCCCGTGCGCTTGGCCCGGCAGAGGTTGACGTCCACCAGCACCTCTTCGGCGCAGAGCAGTTCATGGTCCGAGGCGTAGGCCACCACCATCTTGTTGGAGTTGCCCACCAGTTCGTAGATGATGAACTTGTCGAAGCTGTAGCGGTCGTGGAGCAGTTTGGCCAGCCGCCGGTGCACGTCGGTGGTGGAGTCCTCTTCCTCGATGATTGCCTTGAAGGTGTTGAGGCTGAAGATGTTGTCCACCAGTTTGTTGAGCTGGAGGGAGAGTTCGCCCACCTCGTCGTTGGTTCTGACATCGAGTTGGCGGGTGAGCTTCCCCTGGCCCCTGGCAATACCCTTGATGTTTTCGAGGATGGTCTTGAGCGGCTGGACGATCATCATGATGTAGAGAATGGTGCCCAGGGTGAGGATGACGGCGGCCACCAGGCTGATGGTCAGGGAATTCCGCTGGGAGTTGGCAATGATGGTGCCCGAGTCCTTGACCATGTCGTTGTGCCGGCGATTGACCTCCACGGTGAAGGAGGTGACCAGATTGTAGACCTTGTCCAGGTTGTCGAGGAGATCGGCCAGGGCCTCCTCGTGGCGCTTTGTCTCCGCCTGGCGGACGTCGGCCTCGATGAAGGTGGTAAAGGATTTGTCCAATGTCTCCAGCGCGGCCTGGATCTCCTTCAGGGTTTTATAGACCTGCGAATCCCGGGGCGCCGGCTCGACGGTGAAGACATCCAGGGTCTCGCTGGAAATGCGGGTCACGTCATGGATGGTGCCGCCGGTTTCCAGGGTGGAGAGCATCCGTTTGAGGTCGTCGAGCCGCTGCCGGTTGAGGATGACGTCGCGGTTGAGGTCGGCGTTGTTGCCCCGCGCCTGCGGGTTCAGGATGTGCAGCAGGGAAAGCTTGAAGCCGTTCATCTGCCGCAGGATGTACTGGCCTACCTTGTACTGCGGCATGTTCACCATCTGCAGTTCATGGAGCCGGTGGTCGATCTTGCGCAGGGCGAGGGAGTGCTGGACGGTAACGAGGCTGAAGCCGAACAGCGACACCACGAGCATGCCCACCAGCTTTCCGGTGATGCTGGTCTTCAGGCAGAGATTGAAGAATGGACATTCGAGGAAACGGGCGAGCTTCCGGGAAAAGGTCGAGGCGGCAGGTTTTTGCTCGGTCATGGGGAAACTCCTGGGGTGACAGCGCCACGGGCAGAAGTGAGGTGCCGAATAGGTAAAATAACGAACATTTAACAATCTATTACATAGAAGCCCCTGCCTTGCAAAGGCAAAAGATCGTTTCCAGCAACGGTTGCCGAAAACAGGAAGAAATAATTACAACCTCGATTTTCACCGGACACGGGCAGCAACCGCATCGCCATCACCCGACCCCCTTCAGGCGAGGCCGCGGTCGAAGTTCCAGGGGAAGGCGGCAGGGAGCGGGCGATCTGCGTCATAGGCGGCGAGCACCTCCCTGCCCCTGGCCGAGGTGGCGCCGAGATGGCTCAAGTCGACGAGGAAGTGGCCGGCGCCCAAGGCGCGCAGTTCCGCGAGACGG
>JBFLYY010000069.1:0-2175 GCA_040756495.1 Thermodesulfobacteriota bacterium
CGATATGACCCCGACAGCCTGGTCGGGAAGAACGAGGCCGCCCGCCACTCTTTCCAGCAGGCGAAGGCCGGAGGGGCGGGCATCTACCTGGGCAGCCGGTACGGCAACGGCCGACGGGGAATCTACCTGAGCTATCCGGTGACCGGTGCGGGAACGATCCTGGGCGTGGTGGTGATCCGCTACCCGGTGGCCATCTTCGAGGAACGGTTTGCCAAGGTGGATGGCAGCATGGCGCTGCTCGATCCGGAGGGGATCGTCTTCGCCGCCAACAAACCGGAGCTGGTGGGGAAATCGCTCTCCGCCGTGCCGATGCCTCTGCGGCGGGTGTTTGGTCTGGTGTCGTTGTCGTCGCAGCCGCCGGCTCCCGACCCGAAAGGAGGGGGCGAATGGCTTACCTCCCGGCAGAACGGCCGCCGTCTCATCGGCATGCGGGTTGTTCTGGGCAGGCTGCCCGGCTGGCAGCTGGTCTATCTCCACGACGTCGGCCACATCGACCGGCGGGCGCTCTACGGCATCCTGACTCCCACCGGTTACGCCCTGATGGCCATGCTGCTGGTCATCGTGGTGAGTTCCTTTCTGCTCTACCGCAAGGCGCGGCAGGCCTCGCGCCAGATGGCGGTGGCCGAGGGCGGGTTGCTGCGGGCCAACGCGGTGCTGAACCAGATCTTCAACGCCTCGGCGGACGCGATCAGCATCATCGACAAGAATTTCGTCATCGTCCAGGCCAACAAGACCTTTGCCGCCATGGCCGGCAAGGAGTTGAGCGAGATCGTGCGCCACAAGTGCCACGAGATTTTCCCCAGCGCCCACTGCGGCACGCCGGAATGCCCCAAGGTCCAGATCATGGACCAGGGCAGGAAGCGGGTGGTCCAGGAGGAGGTCAAGCGCAATCAGGCCGGCCGCAAGTTTTCCTGTCTGGTGATGGCGGTGCCCTTTGTGGACACCGAGGGCAGGGTGGTGGGGGTGCTGGAGAGCGCCCGCGACATCAGCGAGCGGGTCGCGGCGGAGGCGCAACTGGAGAACGCCTTTGCCGAGGCGCACCAGCTCGCCGAGGAGGTGGCGGCGGGGCGGGACATGGTCCAGCGGCAGAAGGCCGAGCTGGAGAAGGCCTACCACGAGCTGCAGGAGAGCCAGTCCCAGTTGCTGCAACGCGAAAAGATGGCCTCCATCGGCCAGCTTGCCGCCGGGGTGGCCCACGAGATCAACAACCCCATGGGCTTCATTTCCAGCAACCTCGGCACCATGGGCAGATACCTGGAGCGGTTGGCCGAGTTCCTTGCGCTCCAGGGAGAGGCGGTGGAGTCGTGCTGCGGGAAGACCTCGGAGACCGCCACCGACCTGGCCGCGCGGCGCAAGAAGCTCAAGATCGATTACATCCTCAACGACGTGGGGAGTCTGCTCCGGGAATCGCTGGACGGGGCCGAGCGGGTGCGCAAGATCGTGCAGGGGCTGAAGAGCTTCTCCCGCATCGATCAGGCCCAGGTGCAGGCCGCCGATCTCAACGAATGTCTGGACTCCACCATCAACATCGTCTGGAACGAGCTGAAATACAAGGCCGAGGTCAAAAAGGAGTACGGCGAGCTGCCGCCCACGGTCTGCAACCCGCAGCAGCTCAACCAGGTCTTCATGAACCTCCTGGTCAACGCGGCCCAGGCCATTGAAAAGCACGGCATCATCACGGTGAAGAGCTGGGCCGACCCGGAATGGATCTCTGTCTCGGTGAGCGACACCGGCTGCGGCATCCCCCGGGAAAAGCTCTCACGGGTCTTCGAGCCCTTCTACACCACCAAGGAGGTGGGCAAGGGGACCGGCCTCGGCCTCTCCATCGCCTACGACATCGTGGTGAAGAAACATCAGGGAACCATCGAGGTGGAGAGCGAGGAAGGCAAGGGAACCACCTTCGTGGTGAAGATTCCCCTGGTTGCGAAGGGCAACTCTGCGAATTGACGTCGCTTTCATGGAACATTCTTGACAAGGTCCGCTGCGTTCTTTATAGTAGGGCTTCATAACCACCCAGGTGCTCCTCGCCGAGCACAAAGAGGGAACCCGGTGCAAGTCCGGGACGGGCCCGCCGCTGTTACCGGGGACGAATGCCGTACAAGGCCACTGTCATTTTGACGGGAAGGCGCGGCAGGAGGATGATCCGGAAGTCAGAAGACCTGCCTGGGATGGATG
>JBFLYY010000070.1:0-2584 GCA_040756495.1 Thermodesulfobacteriota bacterium
GAGGGGACCGATGCCGCCATCCGCCGCGGCGGCGAACTGGGCCGCGAGGGCGCGGTGGTGGTGAAGTTGAAAAAGCCGCAGCAGGATTTCCGCTTCGATCTGCCAGCCATCGGGCTCAAGACCATCGAGACCATGCAGGGTGTGCAGGCCAAGGTCTTGGCGGTGGAGGCGGGCCAGGCCCTGCTCTTCGACTGCGACGAGGTGGTGCGCCAGGCCAACCGGGCGGGCATCGTGGTGGTCGGGGTCGAGGAAGAAGCGAACGGGTCGCTCTCTTTGTAACCTGGTCTGGAGCCGGCTCCCATGGCGAAAAAAGCGATGATCCTGGCCGCAGGCCTCGGCACCCGGCTGCGGCCCTGTACCCTGATCCGGCCCAAGCCCCTCTTCCCGGTGCTCGATACCCCGCTGGTTTCCGCCATCCTCAGGCAGGTGCGGGCGGCGGGCTTCGGGCCGGTGGTGGTCAATGCCTACCACCTGGCCGGGCAGATCGTTGCCGCCTTCCAGGGTGAACCCGGCGTGATTCTCCAGGTGGAGCCCAAGGAGATGGGCACCGGCGGCGGGTTGCGCCTTGCCCTGCCCAATTTCGACGACACCCCGGTGCTCATCGTCAACGGCGACGTGGTGCACAACCTCGATCTCGCCCGGGTCTACGCGGAGCATCTCCGCTTGGGCAATGATGTGACCATGGTGATGCACGACCACCCCCGCTTCAATACGGTGCGGGTGGCCGCGGATGGCCGCGTCGTGGGCTTTGCCCGTGCCGGCGCTGCGGCGGGTGCCGGGGAGCGGCTGCTCGCCTTCACCGGCATCCACGTGGTGGATCCCAAGGTCTTGACGCCGATCCCGGAAGGGGAGTTCGCCAACATCATCGACCGCTATTGCGACGTGATCGCGACGGGTGGCCGCATCGGCGCCTTGGTGGTGCGGGACCACTTCTGGACCGACATGGGCACCCCGGCCGACTATCTCGACCTCCACGGCCGGTTGCTCAGGGGAGATGCATCGCCATCTCTGCCTCATTTCCCATCGGCCTCCGGCCCCTTCTTCCAGGGGGAGGGGGTGCGATTGGGCAAGAACGTTCGCTTCGACGACTGGGTGGCCATCGGCAGTCAGGTCGTGGTCGGCGACGATGCGCATCTTTCCCGGGTGGTGGTCTGGGACGGTGCCGTGGTGCCTCCCGGCACCGTGGCCCACGATACGATTCTGACCTGAGCCTGGGGGGCTCTGCCATGGTGTGCGATATCCCTGCCGAAGGCCGTGCCGCCCTCGTTGCCTTGCTGGCACGAAGCGGGATCGCCTTCGGCCCCGGCGACCTCGATTGCCTCTCCGGCGACGGCTCCGACCGGATCTTTGTCCGCTGTGTGGCCAAGAATGGCCGCAGGCTGCTCGCCGCCCTGCCGAGCCGGCTCAATGCCAAGGGCATGGCCGAGGCCCGGGCGGCCTTTGCCATCGGCCGCCACCTCTTTGCTGCCGGCGTTGCGGTGCCCGAGGTGGTGGGTTTTGACGAGGAATCCGGCATCCTTCTCATGGAGGATCTGGGCGACGAACTCCTCTACCACCGGGTACAGCACCACCCGGCCGAGGCGGGCCACTGGTACCGGCTGGCCATCGAGGCGTTGGTCGCCTTGCAGCTCCAGGGCGCGCCGGGTTTTCCCCAGGATTCCTGCTGGGACACCCCGGCCTACGACAAGGCCCTGATGGTCGAACGGGAGTCTGGCTACTTCTACCAGGCCCTCTGTCGCGATTTTCTCGGTCTCGGGCCGATGGGGGCGAAGTTGGCCGCGGAATTCGAGGAGATCGCCGAGCGCGCCGGCCAGGAGCCAGCCGGTTTTGTCCTCCACCGCGACTTCCAGTCCCGGAACCTCATGCTCCACGAGGGGCGCATCCGGATCGTCGATTTCCAGGGGGCGCGGCTCGGGCCGTTGGGTTACGATCTGGCGGCCCTGCTCATCGATCCCTATGTGGACCTGCCGCGCGCGCTGCGAGCGGAGCTGTTCGACCACTACTGCGCGGTGGCGGCCCGCTTCATGCCCTTTGACCGTGAGGCCTTTGGTGCCGGCTATTTTTATCTGGCGCTCCAGCGCAATCTCCAGATGCTGGGCGCCTTTGCCTTTCTCTCGCAGCAGCGGGGCAAGCCCTTTTTTGCCGCCTATCTCCGGCCCGCCATAGAGCATCTGGTGCACCATCTGGCTACCCCGGCGGGGAAACGGTTCCCGCATCTCGCCCAACTTGCCCGCGACGTGGCCGCAACCCTGGCCGGGCACAAGGAGATCCCCCATGGCCCGTGACAGATTGCCTCTCATCGCCCTGGTCGGCCGCCCCAACGTGGGCAAGTCGAGCCTCTTCAACCGCCTTGCCAAGTCGCAGAAGGCCATCGTCGATCCCACCCCCGGCGTGACCAGGGACCGCCACTACGAAAAGGTGACCTGGCAGGACAAGTCCTTTTTGCTCGTCGATACCGGCGGCATCGAGTCCACCGACCGGGAGGAGCAGATCAACCGCATGATCCAGGAGCAGACCCGGCAGGCCATCGAGGAGGCGGACGTCATTCTCCTCCTCCTCGACGGCCGCGAAGGGGTGATGCCCG
>JBFLYY010000071.1:0-6268 GCA_040756495.1 Thermodesulfobacteriota bacterium
GGCTCGCCGTTCACCAAACGTTGGGCATTGTCGCCCTCGGCCAGCGGCGGCCGCGAGGCGAGGGCTTGGGAGAGGCGGGCGCGGAAAAAGTCCTCGTCGATCACCGCCGCCGGGTCGGTGGACCAGAGGCGCACGGTGATCTGCGACTCCGGCGACCAGGCGCCCCGGCCGAGAACGGTTCCGTCCGCCGCGGCCACGGCCACGGTCTCGCCCGGCAGAGGCTCGCCCTCCACCCGGGCGATGGCGCCGGAAAAGATCCAGGGGTGGCGGTGGCGCACCGACTTGTCGCGCCCTTTCTTGAGGATCACGGTGGCCATGGTCTTTAGCGGAGCCGGTGGGTGGAGGAGATCTCGGAAAGCCCGCTGGTGCAGACGTTCATGTCCTTGATGATGCCGTTGTCGATGCCGTAGATCCAGCCATGGACCGCGAGCTGCTGGCCCGCCTTCCAGGCGTTCTGCACGATGGTGGTGTGGCAGACGTTGGCCACCTGCTCCACCACGTTCAATTCGCAGAGCAGATCGAAGCGCTTCGCCTCGTCCTGTTCCGCATCCACCGCGGCCTGGTGGTAGCGATAGACGTCCTGGATGTGGCGCAGCCAGTTGTCGATCAGGCCGTGCTCGGTGTTCTCCAGCGCCGCCTTGACGCCGCCGCAGCCATAGTGGCCGCAGACGATGATGTGCTTCACCTTGAGCACCTCCACCGCGTACTGGATCACCGAGAGGCAGTTGAGGTCGGTGTGGACCACCACGTTGGCGATGTTGCGGTGGACAAAGATCTCGCCGGGCATCATGTCGACGATCTCGTTGGCCGGCACCCGGCTGTCGGCACAGCCGATCCAGAGATACTCGGGCGACTGCTGCCGCGAGAGCTTGGTGAAGAACTCGGGATCCCGTTCCTTGATCCGGGCGGCCCAGCGCTGGTTATTGTCGAAGAGGTGTTTGAGGAGTCGCATGGCCGTGACTATACCAGATTGGGCCAGGGGGCGCACCGCCTTCGTTGCAGAAGGACCGGGGAACCGTTTCTGCTGGGGCCGCTTCGGCGGCGACCCGGAGGGGCGGGAGGTCGCGGCTGAAGCCGCTCTTGCGAGGGCAGGGGGTCGAGCGTGAGAATAAGGCCGGAAAAAGGCGTTGCAAGCTTTTACAGGGCGATGGTCCAGCCGGGGCGGAGGTGGAAATCGGGCCGCTCGCCCGGATGGGCCGGGGCCCAGTAGCTGGTTCCGCCGTCTCTCCCCCGCACCACCATGGTCGCCCCGAGGAGGAGGGGCTCCTTTGATCCACAGAGGGGGGAGAGATCGAGGCAGGCGGTGAGGGAGAGGGTCTCGTCGCTGCGGGATGCGGCAAGCGCCGGGGGGCTGATCGCCCCCTCCGGCCGCATTCCTGTCCGGTAGCCGTCGAAGCGGTAGAGCTGCCAGTGGCCGGCAGGGGAGCAATTCGCCTCCCAGTAGCCGGGTTCCGCGGGGCATGCCAAAAAGAACTCGCAGCAGGTCGCCTGCCAGAGCTGGTCACGCCGTTCGGGGCCTGCCTCCGGTTCCGGCCATTCCACCGCCGCCACGGCGCCGGAGAGCGCCCAGGCCACGGTAAGGAGCGCCCCCTCCCGGCTGGCCGAACCGCGGATATGCAGCGCCGGTGCCGGTGCGCCGGGAAAGGGAAGGAGGGTGAAGGGCTGGCCGTTCATGGCCACCGGTTGCTAGCTCAGGAAGGAGCAGCAGTAGTCGGTGAGCGCGGTCACCTTCATGCGGAATTCGGAATGGCCCGGCACCTCGAAGGACTCGCCGCCCTTCACCCTGCGCCACTCCTTGGCTCCCGGCAGGAGCAGGTCGAGTTCGCCGCTCATGATCTCCATGATCTCCGGGGCGCCGGTGTCGAAGGTGTACTCGCCGGGCTGCATGATGCCCAGGGTCTTTTTGGTGCCGTCGCCAAAGAGCACGGAGCGGCTGACCACACCGCCATCGAAGTAGACATTGGCCTTTTTGACGACGGTGACGTTGGTGAACTGGTCGGACATGGGGGTGATCCTTTCTGTATGGGTGAAGGCGCGTGGTTGTTATATGAGGCCGAGAGCGAGGGCCAATCCTACCATGACGAGCAGGGTGCCGACAAGTCGGTGGAGGGTGGCAAGGGTCATCTTTTTCAGGAGCCGCTTGCCGAGAAAGGCGCCCAGGAACGCCGCAAACGTGGCAGCAGCGACCAGCGGGCCGATGGCCGCGGCGCCGGTGAAGGTCTTGGCATAGAAGCCCTGGCCGTAGACGAGCAAGCGGGCGCAATCGACCACCACCGCGGCCACGGTGCCGGTGGCGATGAAGCCCTCCTTGGAGAGACCCGCCCGCAAAAGGAAGGCGGCGCGGAAGGCGCCCTGGTTGCCGGAGAGGCCGCCGAAGAAACCGGAAAGGAGCCCGCCGGGAATGAGAAAGCGGCTATCGAAGGCGAACTGGCGGCCGGGCAGGAGGTCCAGGAGGGCGAAGAAGACGATGAGGCCGCCGATCAGCAGCGAAAGCGGGGTGATCGCATGGGGCTGGCCGCCGAGCTGGTAGGTGGCAACGGGCGGCAGGTCGGCAAAGAGGCGGAGGAGTGCGGCGCCCGCCATGGCGGCCAGGGCCGCGGGCAGGGCGAAGCGGAGCACCACGGCCCGGTCCGCCTCCCGGCCCACGAGCACCACTTTAAAGAGGTTGTTGGCGAGATGGACCACTGCGGTGGCGGCAATGGCCACGGGCAGCGGGAAGAAGAGGGCAAAGGCGGGCATGAGCAGGGTGCCGAGGCCGAAGCCGGAAAAGAGGGTGAGCCCCGAGACGAGCAGCGCCACCGAACAGACGAGGAGGTATTCCATGGCAACGCGGTCAGTTGGCGTGGCGCCGGAAGACCTGAATCAGATATTCCGGCTGGCGGGTGGCAAAGGATTGGGGGTAGGCCGCCAGGAATTCGGGGGTAAAGGGCGGCCGGGCGCGGGCGATCTCGCGCAGGCCGTGGCGGGCAAAGGCCTCCTGGTAGGTCTCGCCGCCGCGGATAAAGACCGGCAGACGTACTCCCGCCTTGAGTTCGATGAGGCCGACGCCGGCCTCGGCGCTGTATTCGGGGAAAAGGCGCCCCTCGCCGGCGTTGTCGCGGACAAAGGCGGCGTCGAAGACCGCGGTGACGACCACGCCGTCGGGCCGCAACCACTCGGCCAGGGAGGCGACGACCCCGTAAAGGTCGGCGATGAAGGGCAGCACCATGATGGTGACGATGGCGTCAAAGGGGGCGTGGGCCGCGAGGGCGGCAGGGTCGCTGGTCAGCACCACCTCGGGCGGCACGTTTTCCCGGGCCGCGCGGAGCAGCTCCGCAGCCGGCTCGTAGCCGCTCACCCGGTGGCCGAGGGCGTGGAGTTGCCGGCAGAAGAGGCCGCCGCCGCAGCCGTAGTCGAGCACGGTCAGCGGGGCCTTGTCGGGCAGACCCTGGTCAAGGGCGGTAAGGATGGCGGGCCAGGCGATGCAGACGTTGTCCGCCGCGCAGGCGGGGATCTCGGCGTCGTCCCAACGGCAGCCGAAGAGATCGGCGAGCTGATTCCAGGAGTTCATGGCGACCAGGGGCGCCGCGGTTCAGGCGGCGAGGCTCGGCCAGGTGATGCTCTCCCACCAGGCCGCGTCGCGCTCTTTCCAGAAGTGCAGGGTCTGGCCGGCGCCGTTGATCACCGCGCGCTGCGGGTCCGGGGCGACGCGGACCGCGAGGTTGGTCCGGGCCGCGATCAGGCGGTCGATCCCGGTGATGCAGCTGCCGCCGCCGGTAAGGCAGATGCCGGAGGCGCAGATCTCGGCGGCGAAATGTTCCGGCAGGCGGCGGAGGCTCGTCTCGATCGTCCGCAGGATCTTGGCCAGCACCGGCTCCATGGCGCCGACAATCTCCGCCTGGCGCACCGTGAGTTCCACCTGGCGGCGGCGGATGAGGTCCATGCCGCGCAGGGTCAACTGGCAGGGCTCGGCAGGCTCCGGGTCGAGCAGGGCGCCGAGTTCGTGGGTCAGGGTTTCCAGGTCTTCGGGGTAGAGGGCCACCCGGTGGCGGGAAAGGATGGCGTTTTTGATCGCCTGCTGGAGATCGTGGCAGGCGGTGCGCACGGCCGAGGTATAGACCAGGCGGCTGTCGCGGATCACCGCCAGGTCGGTGACGCCCTGGCCGATGTCGATGAGCAGTTGGGCCGACGGCGCGGTGACGTCGAGCCCGGCACCGATGGCCGCGGCCCACGGCTCGGGGATGATGGCCACGTGGGCCGCGCCGGCGCCCAAGAGCGCGTCGGTCAGCAGCCTGCGTTCCCGCTCGGAGGTGTCGGTGGGGGCGCAGGCCAGGGTGGCGGGCTGTCGCAGCCAATGGCGGGAGCGGCGCAGCAGCGGCCGCAAAAGGGAGATGGCGTTGCTGACATCGACCACCACCCCGCCGCGGAGCGGGGCGGAGACGAACTGGCTGTTCAGGTGGGCGATGTATTCGTCGGGGCAGCCCTCCTCCCCGTCAACGAGGTGCTGGACCAGCGAGGGCTCCTCGGCGATGGTCTCCAGGCCGCAGTCGTAGATGCGGGTGTTGGCGGTGCCGAGGTCGATGGCGACGCACGGCGGGGGAACGAATTTTTCAACGAGAGAAAGCATGGCGTGACACTGGCGGTGTGGGAAGGCCCGTCAGCCGGCAACCTGCCGGGTCTGGGCGTTCCGCATTGGCTCCAAGAGGATTGTAGAGCAGCCGGCCCCGGTTGTCCAGCACTCTGTGCGAAATCTCGCGGGGTTAGGCAATGGCCGCGTGCAGCTCGGCGGACTTGCGCAGGTAGTAGCCGTAGTCGCCGCCATAGGTGCGCATCTCGCCGTGGTCGAGTTCGATCACCTGATCGACCAGCGAGCGGAGGAAGTGGCGGTCGTGGCTCACCAGCACCACGGTGCCGGTGAACTTCTTGAGCGCGTCGAGCAGGATCTCGCGGGAGTGCATGTCGAGATGGTTGGTGGGCTCGTCCAGAATCAAAAAGTTGAGCGGCCGGGCGAGCAGGGTCGCCAGCACCAGCCGGCTCTTTTCGCCGCCCGAGAGGGTGGAGACCCGCTTCTCCACCGTGTCGCCCTGGAAGAGGAAGGCGGCGCAGAGGTTGCGGATGGTGCCCACCGTGGCCTGGGGCATGACGTCCTGCACGGTCTCGAACACGGTCTTGGTCGGGGTGAGCAACTCCATGGCGTGCTGGCTGAAGTAGCCGGGAAAGACGTTGGCGCCGATCTGCACCGTGCCGGAGGTGGCCTCGGTCTGGCTGGCCAGCACCTTCAAAAAGGTCGATTTGCCCGCGCCGTTCACCCCCACCACCGCGATCTTCTGGCCCCTCCGGATCACGCCGGAAACCCCGCCGAACACCGATTTCTCCCCGCCGTCCGGCCGTGGCCAGGTCTTGGCAAGGTTGGTCATGGTTACCACCTCGTCGCCGCTGCGGGGCGGCTCGGGGAACTCGAAGCGGATCACCCGCTGCTCGGCCGGCACCTCGATGCGTTCGATCTTTTCCAGCTTCTTCACCCGGCTCTGCACCTGGGCCGCATGGGAGGCACGGGCGGCAAAGCGGGCGATGAACTCCTCCTCCTTGGCCAGCATATCCTGCTGGCGCTGGTGGCTGGCAAGGAGCTGCTCGCGGCGGATGTCGCGCTCGCGCTCGTAGAAATCGTAGTTGCCGCTGTAGGTGGTGACCGCGCCGTTGGCCACCTCGATGATCCGCGAAACCAGCCGGTTCATGAAGTCGCGGTCGTGGCAGGTCATGAGGACCGCGCCCTTGAACTCGCTGGCGAGCCACTCCTCGAGCCAGAGGATCGACTCGATGTCCAGATGGTTGGTAGGCTCGTCCAGCAGCAGCACGTCCGGGTTGATGGTGAGGATCTTGGCCAGCGCGATGCGCATCTTCCAGCCGCCGCTGAACTCCTCCACCGGCCGGTTGTAGTCCTCCGGGCCGATGCCCAAACCGGTGAGCACGGTCTGGGCCCGGGTTTCGAGGTCATAGCCGCCCCGGTGCTCGAACTCCTCCACGGCGTTGCCGTATCGTTCCAGCAGCGCGGCCATGGCATCGTCCTCCATGGGCTGGCTCATCTCCTCTTCCATCTCGCGGATCGCAACACCCAGGGCCATCACGTCTCCGGCCGCGGCCATGGTCTCTGCCAGGGCCGAACGGCCGCTCATCTCGCCCACCTCCTGGGAGAAGTAGCCGATCACCGTGTTCTTGGCGCAGGAGATCTCGCCCTTGTCCGCATGCTCCTCGCCGGTGATGAGGCGGAAGATGGTGCTCTTGCCCGCGC